>CBFGPB010000367.1:0-2507 GCA_965650545.1 uncultured Devosia sp.
AAGAGGGCGCGATAGAAGGCGAAGGCGCGCTCGAGGTCGTCGACACCGACGGTGATGATGGAAATCTCGGGCTTCATGGGCTCAAACCTTGTCGCCGCCGGTGGAGAAGAGGGCTTCGAACTGGCCTTCCTCGATGCGGGCGGCGGCAATCACGGCCTGGGTACGGCTATCGACATCGAGCTTTTGCAGGATGGCCGAGACGTGGGCCTTCACCGTCGCTTCGGAAATGGAAAGCTCATAGGCGATCTGCTTGTTCATCAGCCCGTCGCTGAGCATCATCAGCACCCGCACCTGCTGGGGCGTGAGGGTGGAGAGACGCTTCATCAGCGCGGTGTGATCGTCCTCGCCACCCAGCGTGGTGCCGACCGGCACGAAGACCTCGCCCGAAAGCACGGTTTCGATGGCGCGGCGGATTTCGGTCGGACCGACGGATTTATGGAGGTACCCTGCGGCGCCCAGTTCGAAGGCGCGGCGCACCACGGTGCCGTCCTCGACGGCGGAAATGATCATCACCGGAATATCGGGATACTGGGCGCGCAGCAGCAGCAGGCCGGAAAAGCCGCGCACGCCGGGCATGTTGAGATCGAGCAGGACCAGGTCACAGTCGCGGTCGGCATCGAGCGCGGCACTCAGGCTGTTGAGGTCACCCGCCTCCTCGACGCTCACCGTCGCATCGCCGCCCGCCAGGGTCTGCCGCAGGGCGGCGCGGAACAGGGGGTGATCGTCAACGATGATGATGCGGCGGCGCGTCATGGGAGCAAACCTGTCATATGGCGGTCATGTCCTTGCGTGAATCGCACGGAAATCGGGCACTTGCTCTTGCATATTGCGGCAATGCTTAACGGGTTCTTTACCATGTTTTCCCAAGAGTGACCGTCATACCTTCGTGTTGAATCGCGAGGGGTCCGTCTATTTCGACGAGGACCGGTCATGCCCCGCGCCTACACCCATTCCGACTATGCCGACACCGCCCAGGATCCGGGAGCGGGCGAATGGCAGGCCTTGCGGGGTGAACTGGTGGCGCTGCTCGACAAGGTCGAAAGCCATTATGGCCAGGTCGAACCGGCGCAACCAGCCGTGAGCGGCCTGGCCCAGCGCGTGCGCAACCTGCGCGACCAGGTCGAGGCCCCCGAGCCGAACCACCGGCGGCGCGAGGCGCTGCGCACCGTCAAGCGCGCCGTGGACCGGTTCAGCGAACGGGATGCGCACCCGTCCGACATGGGTGAGCCCGACGACCTGACGGCGGCGATTGCGGAAATCCGCAGCCGCCAGGGCGCGGCCCAGATGCCCGCGCCCATGCCGATGCGCCGCGCCACCGATATTCCGGAAATCCGCGAACTGGGTTCGCTGGTGGGCGGCATGAGCCAGCGGCTTGAGCGCCTCGAAGGCGAGCTCAAGTCGCAGCGCTCCAACGGCCCACAGGTGCGCGAAGTGGCCAGCCAAGTGGAACAGTTGACCCAGGTGGTGGAACTGCTCGCGGGCGCCATTGGCGAGACCGGTCAGGTCAAGCGGCTCGAGGCCCAGATCGCCGCCCTTGGCGCCATGATCGAGGAGGGGCCGCGCACCGATCTTTCCGTGCTCAATTCCCGCCTCGACGATGTGTCGGCCACCGTCGGCAAGCTGGCCGAACTGCAGGCCCAGCAGATGGAGCGCGAGATTGCGCGCGACCAGCGCCGCAATGCCCAGCCCGACGCGGCGCAGACCCTGGCTCCGGCCATGCAGGCCATCGAGGCCAGCATGCGCAATGTCTATGACCGGATCGATGCGATCGAGCGGTCAGTTGCCCTCTCCTCGGGCGATTTCGAGCGGCTGACCAGCGAGATGGCCGCCTTCACCCAGGCCGTGCAGAGCCAGTCCGGCAGTCCCGGGGACCTCGCCGAGCGCATCGAGGCGCTGGTGGCCCGGCTCGACACGACCGGTGCCGGCAATGCCGAAGTGGCGGCGCTCAAGGCCGAAATGGGCGCGCTGCGCAATGCCGTGCTCTCGGGCATGGAGCCGCGCTTCTCGCGCATCGAGGGACAGATCGAGGCACTGAGCGAGCGCATCGTGCCGGTCGATACCAGTGCGGTCGAAAGCCAGCTCAAGACGCTGATGGCGCGCATGGACGATGCCGGCGCCCAGCTCGATGGCCTGGCCCGCCTCTATGCCGCAGAGGAAAAGCCGGATCTGGATGCGCTGGCGGACAAGGTAGCCGAGCGCGCCAGCGAAGCCTTCAGCAAAAAGGCCCCTGCCCCGGTCGCCATGTTCGGCCCGGAAAGCCTCAAAAGCATCGAAGATCGCCTGACCGGCCTCATCAAGTCGGCGGGCAAGACCCCCGACTATGAGCAGTTGGCCGACCTGGTCGCGACCCGGACATCGGAGGCGATCCGCGCGCCCATGGCTGGCGGGCTGAGCGACGAGGGCGTGGATGCGCTGGAAAAGCGCATGACCGCCCTGTTCAACACCGCCGGCAAGGAAACCGCCGAGCGCTTGACGCGGCTCGAAGCGGCGCTTTCGGGCAAGTCGGT
>CBFGPB010000368.1:0-2492 GCA_965650545.1 uncultured Devosia sp.
ACCCAGATCAATATTTTCGTCGGCACCATCATCGCCTCGGGCGCCGACAATGCCATTTCGGTTCTCTCCTATGCCGACCGGCTCTACCAGCTTCCGCTCGGCATTATCGGCATTGCCATCGGCACGGTGCTCCTGCCCGAATTGAGCCGGCACCTGAAGGGTGGCCGCGATGTCGAGGCAAGGCAGAGCCAGGACCAGGCGCTGTTTGTCTCCATGCTCCTCACCATGCCCGCCGCCGTGGCTTTGGTCGCGCTGGCCCAGCCCATCGTGCGCGTGCTGTTCGAGCGCGGTGCTTTCGATGCCCTGGCCACCACGCAGACCGCCGAGGCGCTGATCGCCTTTTCCCCGGGGCTGCCGGCCTATGTGCTCATCCGTGTGCTGCAGCCGGGCTTCTTTGCCCGGGAGGATACGGTGACGCCCACGCTCTTTGCCGGGGTCAGCGTTGCCGCCAATATCGCCATCTCGCTCTGGCTGTTCCCGACCCTCCTCCATGTCGGCATCGCCATTGCCACCGCCGCCTCATCCTGGCTCAATGTCGTGCTGCTGGCGGCGACGCTGGCCCTGCGCGGCCATTTCCGGCTGACCTGGCCGCAATGGCGGGCGCAGCTGGCCATTCTTCTCATCAGTCTCGTCATGGGTGGCGCGCTCTGGCTCCTGGCCGATCAGGGCGCGGGGCATCTGGCCACCGGCGTGCCGCTGTGGCGGCAGGCGGGCGTGCTGGCGACGCTTATCGTCTTCGGGATGCTTGTCTATTTCACCCTGGTGCACATTTCCGGCACGCAGAACCTGCGGACCCTCCTGGGCCGGTTGCGACGGCGCCGGTGACGGTTCCCATGTTGGCCCCGTCCGTATAGAACGGGCGCCTGATTTCTAGTTTTCGAGTGAAGCGCATCATGACGTTCAGCCCCCGCGTCTTTTCTGGCATCCAGCCTTCGGGCGACCTGCATCTGGGCAATTACCTCGGCGCCATCCGCCGCTTCGTGCCGCTCCAGGATACGCATGAGACCATCTATTGCGTGGTCGACATGCATGCCATCACGGTCTGGCAGGAGCCCGATGCCCTGCGGCGCGCCACCCGCGAAGTCGCTGCCGCCTTCATTGCCGCCGGTATCGACCCCAAGCGCTCCATCATCTTCAACCAGTCCCAGGTGGTCCAGCATGCCGAGCTGGCCTGGGTGTTCAACTGCGTGGCGCGCATGGGCTGGATGAGCCGCATGACCCAGTTCAAGGACAAGGCTGGCAAGAACAGCGAAAACGTGTCGCTGGGCCTGTTCGCCTATCCCTCGCTGATGGCCGCCGACATCCTGCTCTACAAGGCCACCCACGTGCCGGTGGGCGATGACCAGAAGCAGCACCTGGAACTGACGCGCGACATCGCCGCCAAGTTCAACAATGACTATGCCGCATCGATTGCCGCCCAGGGCGTCGCCACCGAGGATGGCCAGTTCTTCCCCATCACCGAGCCGCTGATCGCCGGGCCCGCCACCCGCATCATGTCCCTGCGCGATGGCACCAAGAAGATGAGCAAGTCGGACCCGTCCGACCAGTCGCGCATCTCCCTGCTCGACGATGCCGACGCCATCGCCAAGAAGATCAAGAAGGCAACCACCGACCCGGCCGAACTGCCGCATGCTCTCGAGGGGCTGAAGGATCGCCCCGAGGCCGACAATCTCGTTGGCATCTATGCGGCGCTTTCCGACAAGACCAAGATCGAGGTTCTTGCCGAGTTCGGCGGCCAGGGTTGGGGCAAGTTCAAGCCGGCCCTGGCCGACCTGGCCGTGGCCGTCCTTGCGCCCATGGCCGAGGAAATGCGCCGCCTCCTCGATGACCCCGAAACCATCGACGCGGTGCTGCGCGACGGCGGCCAGCGGGCCGGAGCCATTGCCGAAGAGACAATGAAAGAGGTTCGCTCTATCATTGGCTTCATCCGCTAACCTCCGCGCCAGGGAGATGCCTTTGGTTTCGCAGGTCGAATACAAGCGAAAATTCCTCGTCGTCATCGACGAGACCGAGGAATGCGATCGCGCCCTTACCTTTGCCGCCTGGCGGGTCAAGCGCACCGGCGGCACGGTGGTGCTGATGACGGTGATCCCGCAGCCCGAATTCATCGGCCTCGGCGTCGAGGACGTGCTGCGGGCCGAAGCGGTCGAGGAGGCCGAGCGCAATCTCGACCTCAGGCTGGCCCGCATTCGCGAGATTGGCGATGTGCGGGCCGAGTCGGTTGTGCGTGAGGGCAATGCCCCCGAACAGATCGAGCGCGTCATCGACAAGGATCACGACATTGCCATCCTGGTGCTGGCGGCGTCCAAGTCGCCCGACGGTCCGGGGCCGCTGGTCACCCACTTTGCCGCCCGCGCCAATGTCCTGCCGATCCCGCTGACCATCGTCCCCGGCCGCATGAACGACGAAGAGATCATCGCTATCTGCTGAGCGTTCCGCTCAGCGGACAAATCATGCCAGTGGCATGATTTGAGCGAAGCAGGCCATGAGAC
>CBFGPB010000369.1:0-2466 GCA_965650545.1 uncultured Devosia sp.
CTGGTTGCAGGGCTTCCCTTGAGGCAAAGCAAAAGGGCCGGTGCTGAGCACCGGCCCTTTCGATTTGGTGTCGGAAACTGTCAGCGCTTGGAGGCGAAGAGACCCCACAGACCGGTCACGGTCAGGGCAGCAAAGGCCATCTTGAGCGTGTCCCAGATCAGGAAGGGCTGCACGGCCTTGGCGAAGGCCGAGGCGACGACATTGGTCTGGTCGACCCAGGCGGCCTGGCCAGCCATGGCCACGAGCCAGGCAAAGCCGAAGGCATAGAGCACGGCAGAAGCCACGAGCATGGCGCCGAACAGGGTGAAGGGGCGGCCGGAAGCGCCACGGTCGGCCGCATAGCCGATGATGGCAGCCTGGGCCAGGAAGCCGATGAGGAAGCCGCCGGTCGGGCCGACGAGGTAGGCAAGGCCGCCGCCAGTGGCGAAGACCGGCAGACCCATGGCGCCTTCGATGAGATAGGCGGCGACGGTGGCAACGCCGATGCGCATGCCGAAGGCAGCGGCGAGAGCGGCAATGGCGAAGCTCTGCATCGTGAACGGAACCGGCATGACCGGAACGGTGATCTTTGCAGCAGCGGCGATCAGCATGGTGCCGATGAGCACGATCGCGGCATTGGTTGCCAGCTTGGCGACGTCGCTCTTGGGCTGGAATGCACCGAGCAGCGTGTTGGGCGTGGTCAAAGTCACAGCCATTTCATACCTTCCGTAAGTGATAGGGACCAACCCCCTCCCCGGGGCGGTCTGGTCCGGATATCTCGCTTCTTACTTTCTCGTTACCATACGCGCAATGCCCAGCCCTGCTCCACCCCTTCGCTTCGCGACCGATTTCGACCCTGAGACCGGCCAGCCCGTCGCCGTTGCGGATGGCATTGTGCGGGTCACCGCACCCAATGCCTCGCCCTACACCTTCACCGGCACGAACACATTTATCCTTGGCCATGATCGGCTTGCGCTGATCGATCCGGGTCCGGAAGACCCCGCTCATGAGGCTGCCTTGCTCGCGGCGATCGCGGGGCGTCCCGTCTCGGCAATCCTGCTCACGCATACCCACCGCGACCACAGCGCAATGGCGAAATCCCTGGCCCAACGCCTCGGCGCGCCCCTCTGGTTCGGCGGCCAGCATCGCCTCTCGCGTCCTCTCCGCCGATTCGAGATCAACCCCATCCGCAACTCCTGCGACTGGGACCTCCAGCCGGATCGTATTTTGCGCGATGGCGAAACGATCCAGTCCGGCGATCTGCACCTGTCGGTCCACGCCACCCCCGGGCACTGCGCCAATCACCTCGCCTTCGGGGTCGTCGGAACCGACATTCTCTTTTCCGGCGACCATGTCATGGGCTGGAATTCTACGCTCGTCTCGGTGCCGGACGGCTCCATGGCCGACTACTTCGCCTCGCTCGACAAGCTCATCGCCCTGCCCTATCGGCGCTATCTGCCGGCCCATGGCGGCGAGATCGGGGATGGCCCTGCCCACGCCGCCGCGCTTCGGCTGCATCGGCAGATGCGCAACGAGCAATTGCTCGACGCCGTCCGCAAGGGCGCCCGCACCCTCGGTGCCGCCGTCGACGTCATCTACCCCACCCAGCCCACCAGGGTCCGCTTCGCCGCCCGCATGACCATGATGGCGCATGTGGAATTTCTGGAGGGGTTGGGACAGTTAAGGGTAAGGCGGGGGATTTTGGGGATGAGGCTGAGCTTGCCGAACACCTAGTCTCAACCGCCGGGCCGTCCTCGGGCTCGACCCGAGGACCACCATCCATCACCACAGTCGCTTGGTTGCTTGCGGCGACTGGCCCTCGGGTCAGGCCCGAGGGCGGCGCGGTTTGCCGGAACAGCAAGCTCTCTCCTCATCTCCCCCAAAGGGAGCGGTAAGGAGGCCTGGTTCCTCCCGCCATTCGAGCACAGCTCTCATGGCCTTCTCGTCTTGCAAGGCCCCACCGGAGCCTTGCATCGGCTAGCGCCGACCGCCTTCGAAGCCCACCGCCCCTTCGCGCCCCGTCTGCCCGCGATGGCGCAGCATATGGTCGGCCAGGACCAGCGCCATCATGGCCTCGCCCACCGGCACGGCGCGGATGCCGACGCAGGGGTCGTGGCGGCCCTTGGTCACGATGTCGGTATCCTCGTTGGCCGTGGTCACAGTCTGGCGCGGCGTCAGGATCGACGAGGTCGGCTTGACCGCAAAGCGGCAGACAATCGGGTCGCCATTGCTGACGCCCCCCAGAATGCCGCCGGCATGGTTGGAGAGGAAATAGGGTTTTGCCTCGCCTGCCCGCATCTGGTCGGCATTCTCGACACCCGTCAGGCTCGCCGCCTCGAAACCGGCGCCGATCTCCACCGCCTTGACCGCATTGATGCTCATCATGGCCGACGCGAGGTCCGCACTCAATTTGCCATAGATCGGCGCGCCCCAGCCGGCTGGCACGCCTTCAGCGACCACCTCGATCACCGCGCCCACCGAATTGCC
>CBFGPB010000370.1:0-2466 GCA_965650545.1 uncultured Devosia sp.
CGGATTGACCGATCCGTCGTGGCGGCGGAACACCGCCTTGCAGCCGAGGCGCACCCCGCTCAACTCGCCGAAGGGCAGGCAGAGGGCATGGCCATCGCGGAAGCCGATGATTTCGGCAGCCAGGTGCTTGCCATCCGTCGCCTCGATGATGACGCGGCCGCCGACGCGCAGCTCGCGCACCGGGCCGACAATCTCGATAAGCAGCCCTTGCACGGATTTGACGCGGCCGAACACTTCCACGTCGTCTATGGCTTCGATGGCCGAGATCAGCGCCTTCATGCTCATGGTTGGTTCAGCAGCCGTTCATTGCCGGTATCCGGGAGGCCCGCAAGGCGCCATATTTATGGTTTCCATGCGGGATCGAATCGCGCCCCGGGACGAATCAGATCGTAACCGATCATTAACCCAAAAGCGCTATTGCCAGTGATGATCGGCGAAATGCGCCTTCTGCGCCAATTGTGGCAAAACCCTCCCCAAATGCCTCGAATGCTTGAGTCCCAAGAGTCTCTTGGAACCCTTTCTTAATGTAGTACCTTAAGAATTTTTAAGGGCATTTTGCCTGATTTTTCAATAACTTAATATAAAGTTGTACTAACGCTCTTTGCGTATTGCGGATCAGAATTAAACTTTGTTAACTAGTTGGGCTTAGGCTTGAAGTCATATCCAGTAGGGTTGGAGCGGGAAGGGCAGATTGGCTCGGCCTCCCGCGGGTTCCAGCAGGAACGAATGACAAGGGGAATATAATGCGGGTACTCCTTATTGAGGACGACAGCGCCACGGCGCAGAGCATCGAACTGATGCTGAAGTCCGAAAGTTTCAACGTCTACACCACCGATCTCGGTGAGGAAGGCGTCGATCTCGGCAAGCTCTATGACTACGATATCATCCTGCTCGACTTGAACCTGCCCGACATGAGCGGCTACGAAGTCTTGCGGACACTGCGCGTCGCCAAGGTGCAGACGCCAATTCTCATCCTCTCCGGCCTCGCCGGCATCGAGGACAAGGTTCGTGGTCTCGGCTTCGGCGCCGACGACTACATGACCAAGCCGTTCCACAAGGACGAACTCGTGGCCCGCATCCACGCCATCGTCCGCCGCTCGAAGGGCCATGCCCAGTCGGTCATCTCGACCGGCGACCTCATGGTCAATCTCGACACCAAGACGGTGGAAGTGCAGGGCGCCCGCGTGCACCTGACCGGCAAGGAATACCAGATGCTGGAGCTGCTCTCGCTCCGCAAGGGCACGACGCTCACCAAGGAAATGTTCCTCAACCACCTCTATGGTGGCATGGACGAGCCGGAACTGAAGATCATCGACGTCTTCATCTGCAAGCTGCGCAAGAAGCTCAGCGTGGCCACCGGCGGCAAGAATTACATCGAGACCGTATGGGGCCGCGGCTATGTGCTGCGCGAGCCCGACGAGAACGACGTCTACAACGAAAACGTCGCCTGATCAGACGACTGAGATACAGAGGCCCGGGTGACATTCTCACCCGGGCCTCTTCGCTTTTGGCGGATCAGTAGCCCGTCTGCTGCATCACTGCCATGGCGTCGACGGTGCCATCGTCCTTGGCGCGGAAGGTCAGTTCCTGCCAGGTCTGGCCGGAATTGCTGAGATTGGTGCTGCGGAACCAGCCATAGTCATCGGGCTGGCCGGTCAGATAGTTGGCGACGATGACATCGGCGGGCAGGCCAACGCCCATCATGCCGATTTCCACCTGCAGGTCCGCCGGCCAGGCGCCGCAGCCGGCCGAAGCAGGTGCCGGGTCGCGCATGTCGAGACCGACACCGGTGACCTTGCCCTCGCCCATTTCGCCATCTGAATAGAGCCAGAGCGTTTCGGCATTGCGCGCGAGGCAGGCCCAGGTGACAGCCTCGCCGGCTTCGCCCCATTGGTGGACCTCGGTGCCCAGTTTGGCGGCAATGTCGGCCAGCACGGTCTCCTCAAGGATCAGTTCGTGGCTGCCAATACTGCCATTATAGACCTGTTTGATCTCTCCCCAGGGTTCGGGCGAGGCCGGGCCGGATCGAGAGACAGAGTCGATCCAGGTATTAGCAATGGGCGAAGCCTCCTGTGCCACGGTGGGCAGGGTGAGCGTGAGCACGGCAAGTGTGATGGATGCGAAGCGCATGAATTGTCCCTCAACAATGATGGCGCGTCCCTAAGGCGTGCACACTGAACCGAAGCTGAATGCCTGTCCAGCCGGGCACCCCGGCGGTTCTCGCGACCCACTGTCGATCCCGCGTGGCTTCACTCGTCGTCCCGGTGACCGCGTCGGAGGTGACGCACCACAACGGGAGAGACCGATGATCAGGACCCTATTCGCGATTGCCGCCCTTCTGGCCACGCCGGCCACCGCGCAGGAGACCGGGGACGGCCAGTATGTCGATATCAATGGCATGAAGATGTATTACGAGGTCACCGGCAGCGGGGAGCCGATCGTGGTCCTGCATGGCGCCTATATGAA
>CBFGPB010000371.1:0-2464 GCA_965650545.1 uncultured Devosia sp.
ATCCCGCTTTTCGCCTGCGCCATTGCGCTGGAACGCGCCAACGAAATCGTCGCCTCGGTGATCTACAATCCCGTACTCGACGAGCTCTACACCGCCGAAAAGGGCGGTGGCGCCTGGCTCAACGACCGCAAGCGCCTGCGCGTCGCCGGTCGCCGCTCGCTGGCTGATGCCGTGGTCTGCACCGGCATCAAGACGCAGGGCACCGCCAATGACAGCCTGCAACTGCGCCAGCTTGCCCATATCAACCCGGCCGTTGCCGGCATCCGCCGCACCGGCTCCATTTCCATGGACATGGCCTGGCTCGCCTCGGGCCGCTACGACGCCATCTGGGAAGCCGGTCTCGCCCCCTGGGACGTGGCGCCGGGCCTGCTCATGGTCAAGGAAGCCGGCGGCTTCGTGTCCGACTTTGCCGGCAGCCCCGGCTCCGTCTGGAACGGCCAGGTCGTTGCCGGCAACGAAACCTTGCAGGCCGCGCTGCTGAAGCAGCTTCGCGGCATTCAGTAAGCGGCTTCTTCCGCGTCCACGATGTCATCCCGGCGAAGGCCGGGATCCATCCTGAGGTGCTTCAGCGATCGCCACAGGTTGGGTCATCTCAAGATGGATTCCGGCCTTCGCCGGAATGACATCGGTAAAGTCGATGCCGCGTGCCTTTCGCAAAGCGCGTGAGCCCTCCAATCACGCTCTACCCTTCATTAACCTTTCTCATTGCCCCGCCCGCCCGTGCTGACTACTCTGCCCCGGTGATTTGCGCGTAAGGGGCAAGGTTTAAGGCAGATGACGCAAGGCTACGATCCCTATCACCTGGCCAGCCCGACCGTTTACCTCGTCAAGATCGTGATTTTCCTGGTGCTGGTGGCCCTGGTTGCGGCCATCCTTTTCACCAATATCGTCACCTTCTTCTGGGCCAACCCCTTCATCAATTCGCTGATCTTCCTGTCGCTGTTTATCGGCATCTTCCTCAGCTTCCGCCAGGTGATCCGCCTCTTTCCCGAAGTGAAATGGGTCAATTCCCTGCAGGACGGCACCTCGACCAATGTGCGTCCGCCCATCCTGCTGGCGCCCGTCGCTGGCATCCTGCGCGAGCGGATCGGGGAGGCGGTCATCACGCCCTCCTCCATGCGCTCCATCCTCGATTCCGTCGGCAACCGGCTCGATGAAGCCAAGGACACCTCGCGCTATCTCACCGGCCTTCTCGTCTTCCTCGGCCTCATGGGCACCTTTTACGGCCTGCTCGAAACCGTGGGCTCCGTGGCCGGCGTCATCAATGCGCTGGATGTGACCTCGGCCGACAGCGCCTCGCTCTTCACCAATCTCAAGGAAGGCCTCGCCGCGCCGCTGGGCGGCATGGGCACCGCCTTCTCGTCCAGCCTGTTCGGCCTTGCCGGCTCGCTGGTGCTGGGCTTTCTCGATCTCCAGACCAGCCAGGCGCAGAACGCCTTCTATACCGATCTCGAGGACTGGATGACCTCGATGACCGAGCTCGACCACCCGGTCAGCGCCATGCAGGCCAATGCCGGCGGCCCCGAAATGCAGGCCATTTTCGACAAGCTCGGCGACAGCATGCAGAGCCGGGATTCGTCGCAGAACGCCATCCGCGCCATGGCGGAGCTGGCGCGCGGCATTGACGGGCTGGTCAAGCATATCCGCACCGAGCAGGACGATTTGCGCAAGCATATCAACGAGCAGGGCGAGACCAATCGCAAGCTGCGCGAACTGATCGAGGCCGTGCTGTCGCAGGGCGACAACGAGCGGCGGAACTAGGCCCATGGCCTTCGCCCGTAGCCGCAGGCGGCAGGAGGCCAATTACTGGCCGGGCTTCGTCGATGCCCTGTCGAGCCTGCTGCTCGTCATCATCTTCATGCTCTCCCTGTTCATGCTGACCCAGTTCTTCCTGGGCCAGGAAATCCAGGGCCGCGACACCGCGCTTGCCCGGCTCAACAGCCAGATCGCCGAACTGACCGACCTCTTGCAGCTCGAACGCGCCAATTCCGACGATCTCAACGCCCAGCTCGCGACGCTGACTGCTACCCTCGCAGGCGCGCAGTCGGAAAACGAGAACCTGACCAACCAGTTGGCCGGTATTGGCACGGGCCTCGGGGATCGCGACGCCGCCATTGCCGCGTTGGAATCGGACCTCCTCGAGGCCGAGGCCTTGTCGGACGAAGCCAATGCCCAGGTCGCGCTGCTCAACCAGCAACTGGCGGCCTTGCGCACCCAGATCGGGGCGCTGGAAGCCGCGCTCGAGGCTTCGGAAAGCCGCGATGCGGAATCGCGCACGCAGATTGCCGACCTCGGACGCCGGCTCAACCTGGCGCTGGCCCAGCGCGTGCAGGATCTCTCCCGCTATCGCTCCGATTTCTTCGGCCGCCTGCGCGAAATCCTCGAAGGCCGCGCCGACGTGACCGTGGTGGGCGACCGCTTCGTCTTCCAGTCCGAAGTGCTGTTCGATCCCGGCCAGGCCGAT
>CBFGPB010000372.1:0-2456 GCA_965650545.1 uncultured Devosia sp.
GGCGCGGCTGAGCACCGAAAGCTTCCCCAAAGCCGGCGCCTGATGCACCAGGGTGTTGATGAAGGCGAGCTTCTCGATCACATGTGGCGTGAGCACGAAGGGATAGGCATCGGCCTGTCCCACCGCGCGGTTGAGATTGTTGAGCAGCAGCGTCAGCGGGATCCAGTGCTCGATGATCGCCGCCATGTCCGGCTCGAGATAGGGATCGAACGTCACTGGCGGCAGCGCCAGGTTCTCGTCCCCGGTACGGGGCCGGGCGCGCACACCGAAAGCGTCGGCCATTTCCACCGTGTCGATGATGTGGAGATAGTGGGCAAAGGTTTCGGCGAAGTCCTCCCATGGATGCGCGGTGGCATAGGCGCTGATATGGGTGCGAAACCAGCCTGGAGGGGCGCCATTGGCGTAGTGGGCCTGCAGGGCCTGCCCGTAGTCGGCGGTCTCGTCGCCGAACAGGTCCCGGAACCTGTCATGGCTTGGCTGCCTGTCAACGAGCAGATCCCAGTAATGATGCCCGATCTCGTGGCGGAAATGGCCCAATAGCGTGCGATAGGGCTCGTTCATGCTGGTGCGCCGATATTCGCGCTCGGCGTCATCGGCCTCGGCAAGGGCGATGGTGATGATGCCATTGTCATGGCCGGTCATCACCCGCTCGGGCGCCGCGGCGTCATCGGCAAGGAAGCGGAAGGCGAGGCCATGCAGGTGGTCATCGTTGCGCGTGTGCAGCGGCAGGCCGAGGCGGATGAGCGAATAGAAAAGGCGCTTCTTGGCGCGCTCGATGGTCTGCCAGCGATGGAGGTTGGCCGGATCGCCGATGGGCGGGATGGTCTCGTTGTGGCGGCAGGCGGTGCAATAGATGTCGCCGCCGGGCGCCGCCGGGATCAGCCAGTTGCAGGCGCCATGGGCCGCATTGGCGCAGAAGACGAAGGCATCGTCGACAATGGCGGGGCTGCTCCAGAGCCCGCCATCTTCCACCAGCGAGACGAGCCTGGCCTGCTCGGGCAGGAAGCCGAGCTGGTGGCCGCAGCGTTCGCAGGTGGCATTCTCGAAATAGACCGTGTTGCCGCAATGGGTGCAGGAAAAAAGCTTCATCGAACGCCCTCGAAACCTCTGGCTGTAATGCCCGCAGTCACATGCTTGTTCCATGGCAACTGTAAGGGAGATCGCGCGTTTTGCATCATCACCCAGGAGGACAGCATGCAGACTATGGATCAGGAGAAAGTCCGCGATCGCGCCTATCAGTTGTGGGACCGCGCCGGCCAGCCTGAAGGCCGCGACCAGGAATTCTGGTTCGACGCCGAGCGCGAACTGGCCGAAGAGGACGAGGTCGATACTTCGGAAGCGGCCTCGCAGGTCGAACAGCCGCCGATGGTGCCGGGCGGCCTGCACTAAGCTCGACCCGGCGCCTAGCGCAATCTGCCGCCACAGGTCATAGTGCCGCTCCAGCATGGAGGGGCACTATGAGCATGGAGTTCTTTGTCACCACACTGATCGTCGTGGTCTCCCCGGGAGTGGGCGCCCTCTATACGATCGCCGCCGGCCTCGGGCGCGGCGGGCGGGCAAGCCTTTGGGCGGCGCTGGGCTGCACCTTCGGTATCGTGCCGCACATGCTGGCAGCCATTACCGGGCTCGCCGCCATTCTCCATGCCAGCGCCCTGGCTTTCGAGATCATCAAATATGCCGGCGTCGCCTACCTGCTGTGGATGGCCTGGGCGACAATCAGGGAGACGGGCGCATTGAGCGTCGAGGCCGAGCGCGAACCCAAGAGCGTGCGCAAGGTCATGACGGAGTCGGTGCTCATCAATATCCTCAATCCCAAGCTCTCGATCTTCTTCTTCGCCTTCCTGCCGCAATTCGTGCCCGCCGACACGCCCCATGCGGTGGGCCGCATGCTTGAATTGAGCGGGGTCTTCATGCTGATGACTTTCGTGGTCTTTGCGCTCTATGGCCTGTTTGCCGCCGCCATTCGGGGCCAGGTCATTTCCCGTCCATCGATCATGACCTGGATGCGCCGCAGTTTCGCCGCCGCCTTTGTAGGCCTGTCGGTCAAGCTGGCGCTGACGGAGCGGTGAGCGCGACCCTCACCATCATCACCGGCCTTCCCGGCGTCGGCAAATCCACCCGCGCGGCGGCTCTCGAAGCAGAGACGGGCGCGGTGCGCATGGAGCCCGATGCCTGGATGAGCGAATTGAAGCTCGACCTTTGGGACGAAGAGCGGCGCTTTGTCATCGAGACCATGCAATGGCGGCTGAGCCGACGGTTTCTCGCGGCAGGGGTGAGCGTCATCATTGAGTGGGGCACCTGGGGCCGCGACGAGCGGCTGCGGCTGGCCAGCGAAGCCAGGGCGCTCGGCGCGCGGGTCGAACTTCATTGGCTGACGGCTCCGCTCGACGTCATGCTCACCCGCATCCGTCTGCGGGGCCGCGAAGACCCGCCGATCACGCCGGAGCATATCGAGG
>CBFGPB010000373.1:0-2388 GCA_965650545.1 uncultured Devosia sp.
TTGCGCGTACCAGCGGATGCACAATGGCTTCGAGGCGCTTGAAGCCGGACGGATCGGCATTGAGGCGGCGCGAGAGTTCCTGGCGGTCGATAGTGCCGCCCCTGGCCACGCCGGGAAAGAGCGCCTCGACTTGCGCCACAGCCTCGCCGGCATAGAGCTCGGCCACCGCCTGATCGGCGGAAAAGACCGGCACACCTTGGGCCGCAAAGGCCGCAAGCAGCGTGGACTTGCCTGTCGCCATCGAGCCGGTAATGCCGATCCGCTTCATCTCAGTGATCCAGCGTGGCTTCGACCAGGGCCCGCAATTGCGGGGTCACTTTTGGCGTCACGCCAAACCAGGCGGCAAAGCCGGGCACGGCCTGGTGCAACAGCATGCCCAGGCCGTCGACCGTACGCAAACCATGAGCCCTTGCCTCGGCCAGAAGCGGGGTTTCGAGTGGCGTATAGACAATGTCGGTGACCAGAGTGGTCTTGGGCAGAAGGCTCATATCGAGCCAGTCGAATTTGGTGCCATGCATGCCGATGGAGCTGGTATTGACCACAAGCCCGATGCGCGGTGCCAGTTCGGCAAAGTCCTCAAAGCCATGGGCAGAGAAGGGGCCGTCAATCTCCTCGACCAAAGCCTGGGCATTGGCAAGGGTGCGATTGAGCACATGCACCTGGCCGCCGTTGCGGCGGCGGAGCGCGACAAGGACCGCGCGAGCCGCGCCACCGGCGCCGATGACGAGGGCATCATTGGGCCCGTCGGACCAGGTTGGGGCATTGGCATCCAGATTGCCCAGGAAACCCAGATAGTCGGTATTGGTGCCATGCACCTTGCCGTCCCGGACCACCAGAGTGTTGACCGCGCCGATCATGCGCGCAAGGTCATCGACACTGTCGCAGAGCGCGAAGACGGCTTCCTTGTGCGGAATGGTGACATTGCCCCCGGCGAATTCGCCAGCGCGCAGGCGCTCGAAAAAGGCCGGCAGATCCGCGGGCGCCACGTCGATGGCTTCATAGGACCCGTCAATGCCGTGCTCCTTGAGCCAGGTGCCATGGATCAGCGGCGAGCGCGAATGGGCAATGGGATGCCCGATAACGAAGGCCTTGGTGGTCAAGTGGATCAATCCTGGGACACGAGAAGCTCGGGAGCCATATCGCGCACTGCCGCCAGCAAGGGAAGCAGCGGCAGGCCGAGGATGGTGAAATAATCGCCGCTGACCGTCTCGAAGAGACGAATGCTGGGCCCTTCCAGCCGATAGCTGCCAACAGAGCCGAGGATGGCCTCGCCTTCGAGGCGGAGTACCTCGTCCCGCTCCTCCTCGGTGAAAGCCCGCATGGTCAACTCGGCCGTCTGGATATCGGACCAGAGCAGGGCGCCGTCCCGCACCAGGGTTACCGCGGCATGGAGGCGATGGGTCTTGCCGCGGAGATGATCGAGCTGGGCTCGAGCCTCATGGAGGGAGCCGGGCTTGTGCAAAAGCTCGAGCCCGAGGGCGAGCGTCTGGTCCGCACCGATCACAATGGCGCCTGGATGGTCGACAGAAACGGCTTCTGCCTTGCGCCGGGCGAGGAGCAAAGCCACGTCTCGTGCGTCACCGCCGGCGGCGAGTGCGTCGGCTTCCAGCCCGCGTTCATCGAGCCGCGCCACCTGGGCGGAAAAGCGCAATCCGGCCTTGTCCAGCAAGGCTTTGCGCGTGGCACTGGCGGAAGCGAGGATGAGCATGAGCCAAGTTTTTCCACACTGTCATCCCCAGCTCAAGCCGCAACTGTGGGCTGGTCGGGCAAGTTTTGGCCGCGGCCGGGTTTGTTCGACCTCGCTAGGATTTTGTTAACACTTGATTTCAGCGGGCCGCGCGGGATGGCCGTGGAAAGCTCTGGGGAAAATGGATCGGGGCAGGATCTGATTATGCGCAGGGCTCTCCACAGCCAGAATCGAATCATTGACTCCGGAGTCGCCGGATTAACCTTTCGTTAATGAATGTGAAGACGTTAAGGTTTCAGTAACGTTTGAGACCTGTTCACACCTGGTTAACCATTCCCTGCGCGCAAGTGTCACCGAGCGGGCCGATTGTGGGCGACGCTGAATTGCAGCTAAACACCGCCATAAAGAAGAAGAAGCGAAGCTAGAAAGACTCTTTTTGGGTCTGGAAGGGATGAACCGATGAGCTCGGTGACGCACAAGCCATTGCTGGCGACAGTCCTCGGACAGCGCCAGGCACGACCGCCCATGTGGATCATGCGCCAGGCTGGACGCTACCTTCCCGAATATCGCGAGACGCGGACCAAGGCCCGCGACTTTCTCGATCTCTGCTATACGCCGGAATTGGCGGTCGAGGTCACGCTGCAGCCGCTTCGCCGCTTCGATCTCGACGCGGCCATCCTCTTCTCCGACATCCTGGTCAT
>CBFGPB010000374.1:0-2380 GCA_965650545.1 uncultured Devosia sp.
AGCCAGCGCGAATGGCTCGACTATGCGCAGCGCGCCTGCACCCGCGACGCCGAAGTGCTGACGAGCGGGACCTATGACGATCGCGGCGTTTCCTGCCTGATCGATGTCTTCAACAGCCGCAGCCGGGTGCTCGAAACCAGCCGCATGATGGATGGGCTGCGTCTCTATCCACTGGCTACGTATGCCGCGCGGCCCGACCCTTACGAAGCGGACAATCCGGAGTCCAACTGGCCGGTGGCGCAGCATGAAATGGCCGTGGTGCAGATCGATGCAGACGAGGGTTTTGCCCATGCCTTCAACGACCTGGTGCGGGCCGAGGGCGAGATGATCGCGGGTGTCTTTGCCGGTCAGGGCGGGCCTGAAACGGTGTTCGAGGACGACAGCAGCGACACGACCAACGCCATCGAGGTCGACGAGATCGCCGGGAGCAACCGCATCTCGCTGACCGTCAACACCTATTGGTACGGGCACGGCGCCGCGCACGGGAACTACACGATCTCGTTCCGCCACTATCTCCGGGAACAGGGGCGGTTCATGGAGGCAAGGGACCTTTTCGGCGGCAAGGGCTGGCAGAAGGCCCTGCTGTCCCTGGCGATCGACGCGGCCAAGGCCGAGCATGGCGATGCGCTGTGGTCCGAGGGTCTCGAGGAATACGCGATGGATGCGGTCATCGACCCAGCCCGCTGGAATCTCTCCGACCCCTACGGGCTGGTGATCCAGTTTCAGCCCTACGAGATTTCTGCCTATGCCTATGGGGCGCCAACGGCGCGAGTCAATTGGGAGGACCTCGAGCCCTATCTGGCTGAAACGGCGGATGGAATCCGCTTTGGGTATTAGGCCAGCAGATCAGCCCATTCGGGATGGCGGCGGAACTGGACGACCACATAGGGGCAGACCGGGGTGATCTTGAACCCCTCGCTGCGGGCGTCCTCGATCGAGGCCTTGACCAGTCTCAATGCAATGCCGCGGCCCTCGAATTCGGGCGGGACGCCGGTATGGTCGATAACCATCGGGCCGTCGCCGCTCTTGCGATAGGTCATCTCGGCCTCGGCGCCGGGGGCGAGGCGAATGAAATAGCGACCGCGCGTGGGACCTTCCTCGCGGTGGATGGTATAGTCGTCAACGATCATTGGATTGATATTCCTGGACAAAATCAGCTGCGGATGGGCGGGGAGCCTAGTTCGGGGAAGAGGTTGCGTTCGGCGAGCCAGGGATGGATATCGAGTGCCGCCCTGATGGCTTCAAGGGCTTCGTCGCGCTTGCCCTGGGCGTGGTAGATCAGCCCCCGTCCGGCCAGGGCGCCGAAATGCCGGGGCTCCAGCGCCAGGGTCTTTTCGATGTCGGCGAGCGACTCTTCATAGGCGCCGCGCAGGAAATGGGCGGTGGCGCGCATGTTCCAACCCTCTGAATAATCGGGATAATCGGCAATGAGCTGGTCGATCAGCGCCATCTGGCTCATGGGGCCAGCGAGGCCGCCGGCGGTGATGATCTCGGCCACGCGCGCGGCCAGGACCGGATCGTCGGGCTGGGTCCAGATGACCCAGATGGCATCGGCGATGCCCTGGGCTTCGGCGGCGCTGGTCGAGGCGGAAAGCCTTGCAAACAGGGCGTCGAGCTCGGCGGACTGGGCCGCGCCGCGGGTATAGGTCTGAGCAAACACGACCGGGGCCGGCACCGTGGCCAACAACAAGGCGGCAATCGCGAGGCGGAACGGGATGCGCATTTGTGCGTCACTGTGCGCCTTTGAGGCGGGACTGGCAAGCATGGGCAATTTGTCAGCAGGCTGTTAACTCTTGGCGCCTCACCAGAGACACCGACGTCAAACCCAGCGAGAAACTGCCATGTCCGATCTGCTCTACCATATGGTTTCATCCGGTCCGCGCCCGGTTGCGCCGTTCAGCCATGCGGTGGAAACCAATGGCTTCGTGTTCGTCACGGGGCAGATGCCGACCGACCCCAATGCGCCGGATGCGCCACTCCCCGAGGGTGTCGAGGCGCAGACGCGGCGGGTAATGGAGAATTTGAAGATCGTGCTGGGCGGGATCGGGCTCACGCTCGAGCACGTGGCCATGGCCCGCATCTATCTCACCCAGTTCGAGCGTGACTACGCGGCGCTCAATGCGCTGTGGCCGAGCTTTTTCGAGGCGGGCAAGCTGCCGGCGCGGACCACGGTGGGGGTGACGGCGCTGGCGGTGGGGGCGCTGGTGGAGATTGACCTCGTGGCGAGGCGGCCGGGGTAATTCAAGGCCCGACACACCCCAGCTCTTAGCCCATGAATCGGGGGCGTGAGCACCCCCTCCGAGCTGCGCTAAGGCCCTTTGGGCCAAGCTCCGCTTGCCTCCCCCGTCAAGGGGGAGGTGTGGCATCGCGTGTGTTGATG
>CBFGPB010000375.1:0-2374 GCA_965650545.1 uncultured Devosia sp.
GCAAGAAGACCGCCGTGGTCTCGACCATCAACGGCGACGCCAACGTGCCCTTCTACCGCGAACTGGGCAACCAGGGCATCGCTGCCGAAGACATCCCGGTCGTCGCCTTCTCGGTCGGCGAGGAAGAACTCTCCGGCTTCGACACCACCCCGCTGGTCGGCCACCTGGCCGCCTGGAACTACTTCATGTCGGTCGAAACGCCCGAGAACGAGGCCTTCATCGCCGACTGGCAGAAGTTCATCGGCTCGGAAGACCGCGTCACCAATGACCCGATGGAAGCCCACATGATCGGCTTCAACCTCTGGGTCGCTGCCGTCGAAAAGGCCGGCACCACCGATGCTGACGCCGTCATCGACTCCATCGTCGGCCTCGAGACCCCGAACCTGACCGGCGGCATCGCCAAGATGCTCCCCAATCACCACGTCACCAAGCCGGTGCTGATCGGTGAAATCCAGGACGACGGCCAGTTCTTCGTGGTCTGGGAAACCGAAGACGTGGTTCCGGGCGACGCCTGGTCCGACTACCTGCCCGAGAGCAAGATGCTCGAAGCCGATTGGACCGCCCCCATCAACTGCGGCAACTACAACACCGAGACCAAGACCTGCGGCGGCTCCGCAATGTAATCGGCCAACACTCCTTGCAGGGGCGACCATCGCCCCTGCTACCTCCTAGACCTCATGGTGAGCCTGTCGAACCACGAGGTCGCGGCCACAGTGCTACCGACCTCGCCCTTCGACTGGCTCAGGATGAGGTCTTCGAGAGGCCCTTCGTGAGGGCTCCCGACGAACGACAAGGACTTGCCCTGCGATGCTGAACCTCCGCGCTCTCCGCCTGGTGTTCCTGGCCCTGCCGTTCCTGCTCGTCCCCGCCAGTCAGGCCCAGGACGCCCCCATCGACATTCCCGCCAGCATCGCCGCCATGGGCGAGGCCAGCCTCAAGGAACTCAGCCAGCTGGTCACCGATCTGGCCGCGACCGGCGATACCTCGGTCGTCCCGGTCCTGACCGCCCTGGGCGACGGCAATCTCTATGTGGACGAAACCTCCGGCGCTGTCGTCATCGAACGCGGCTCGGCCCATATCGACCCCCTGACAGGCGAACCCATGGAACTGGCCGCCGATGCCGACCTCTCCAAGATCCGCGTCAACAATGGCCTGAGGCGCGACATCGACGCCGCCCTCGCCGGCATGACGCTGATGAGTGACAATCCCGCGACGCGCCTCACCGCGGCCGCCGGTTTTCTCGCCAATCCCGACCCGGCCAATATTCCGCTGCTCGACGAAGCCATCGCCGCCGAGACTGACCCCAATGTGCTCAAGGCGATGCAGGCGGCCCGCGCCGTCACCATCTTCAAGGACCCCGAGCAGAGCCTCGAGGACCGCCAGGCCGCTGTCCCGCTGATTGCCGCCGGGGCGGGACGCAATGCCGTGACCATCCTCACCGCCGCGCGCGCCGATGCGCCCGCAGAGCTGCAGGCCCCCATCGACGCCGCCATTGCCGGCCTCGAACAGGAACGTGCTGTCTGGGGCGCCCTGCAGAATGTGTGGTTCGGCATTTCGCTCGGCTCGGTGCTGTTGCTCGCCGCCATCGGCCTCGCCATCACCTTCGGCGTCATGGGCGTCATCAACATGGCCCATGGCGAAATGGTCATGCTGGGTGCCTACACCACTTTCATTGTCCAGCTCGTCATTCGTCAGAATTTCCCGGGCCTGCTCGACTATTCCCTGCTCATCGCCCTGCCCTGCGCCTTCCTCGTCACCGGCGCCATTGGCGTGGGCATCGAGCGCGGCATCATCCGCTGGCTCTATGGCCGGCCGCTCGAAACTCTGCTCGCCACCTGGGGCCTGTCGCTGATCCTGCAGCAGACCGTCCGCTCCATCTTCGGGCCCACCAACCAGATGGTCATCGCCCCCACCTGGATGGCCGGCTCGACCGAGTTCTTCGGACTTTCCATCACCTATGGCCGCTTCTGGATCGTCATCTTCGCGCTGATCGTCTTCTTCCTGCTGCTGCTTGTGCTCAATCGCACGCCACTCGGGCTGCAGATGCGCGCGGTGACGCAAAACCGCCGCATGGCCTCGGCCATGGGCATCCGCACCCCCTTCGTCGATGCCATGACCTTTGGCCTCGGCTCCGGCATTGCCGGCCTCGCCGGCGTCGCGCTGACGCAGATCGACAACATCTCCCCCAACCTTGGGCAGAACTACATCATCGACAGCTTCATGGTCGTGGTCTTCGGCGGTGTGGGCAATCTCTGGGGCACCCTGGTCGGCGCGCTGACCCTCGGCGTCGCCAACAAGTTCCTCGAACCCTATGCCGGTGCGGTCCTGGGCAAGATCCTCATCCTCGTCCTCATCATTCTCTTCATCCAGCGGC
>CBFGPB010000376.1:0-2371 GCA_965650545.1 uncultured Devosia sp.
CCGGCGCCATTGGTTCTGGTCTGCTACGAGATCATTTTTTCGGGCGATCTGGGCGACGTGGCGGGCGCGCAATACCTGCTCAACGTCACCAATGACGCCTGGTTCGATGGCTCGATCGGTCCGGCCCAGCATGCCCATCACGCCCGCTTGCGGGCGGTGGAGGAGGGCATGAGCCTTATCCGCGCCGCCAATACCGGCCTCACCTTCGCCACCGACCCGCTCGGCCGCATCACCGCAGAGCTTGCTCCCGGGGAAATGGCCGCCCTCGACGTCCGCCCGCACCAAAAGCTCGAAGCGACTGTGTTCCAGAGCGTGCGCCACTGGCCCTTCCTGATCGCGGTCGTGGCGGGGATACTGGCCGGCGCGGTTGCCTCGCGACGGGGACGCAGGCGGCAGCCGGACTAGCGGGGCGAGGCCGATGGGCAGGCTGAAGGACATTGTCATTGATGCCGACCACCCTGCCAGACTCGCCCGCTTCTGGGCGGCTGCCCTGGATGGCTACGCCGTCCTGCCCTATGACGATGCCGAAATTGCCCGTCTTGCTGCGTTGGGCCTGACACCTGAGACTGATACCAGCGTGATGATCGCGGGCCCCGGCACACGCCTTTGCATTCATCTGCGCACCGGTCCGCGCCCGCCGCGCAACCGGGTGCATCTGGATGTTGCGGCGCTGGACGTGGAGGCTGAGGTAAAGCGCCTCATCGCCCTGGGTGCAATACGGGTTCGGACGGGCGAGGGTTATGTCGTCCTCAAGGATCCGGAAGGTAACAATTTCTGCGTCTGCCAGGAGTAAGCGCCCCCAGAGCGCCTCAGTGTCGGGGGGAAAAGCAAAACCCCGACTGCATTTCTGCAATCGGGGTTTTGAGAAATTGGTGCCCAGAAAAGGACTCGAACCTTCACGCCTTGCGGCACACGGACCTGAACCGTGCGCGTCTACCAATTCCGCCATCTGGGCGACGGGCGTGTGTCTAGGGCCCAGCCGAAGCGATGTCAACGGGCTTTCACAGACAAAGTCAGAAGTTTGCACCATCCCAGTGCTTGATGGCCGTCCGGTCGATCGGCGGTGGCTGGTCGAAGCAGTTGACGTTGACCATCACCATCTCATTGCCCTTGCCGTCGCTGCCACGGGCGAAGGATTCGATGCCGCAGGTCTTGCAGAACAGGTGGTCGATGGTCTCGCTGTTGAAGTGATAGATTGCCAGCTGGTCCTCGCCCGAATGGAGCGTAAAGGCGCTGGCCGGCATGGACTGCATTACCCAGCCCAGCCGGCGGCAGCGCGAGCAATTGCAGTCGCCCAGCGAGGAGAGATCGGTGCGGGCGGTGAAGCGCACCGCGCCGCAGTGACATTGGCCATGATAGTCGCGCATCTCGGACATAAGCAGACTCCCGAAGTTGATATGGAACAAATAGGGAACAAACCTGAGCGAGAGTCAAGCGCGCAGCCGATCCTGTCTCCCCTCGGGCAAGGCTCGACAGACACGAGCCGCCTGCGCTAGAAGCGGACATCTCTTCTTGCCTGATCTCGGAGCCCCACCATGGATCGCAACGCCCCAAAACTCGTCACTGTCTTCGGCGGGTCGGGATTTGTCGGCAATCACCTGGTGCAGGTGCTGGCTCGCAAGGGCTATCGCATTCGTGTCGCCGTGCGCCGCCCGGATCTGGCCGGTGAAGTGCGCATGTTTGGTGGCGTCGGCCAGGTCGTGCCGGTCCAGGCCAATATCAGGAACGAGGCCTCGGTGCAGCGTGCCGTTGCCGGCGCCGATATCGTCATCAATCTGGTGGGCATCGGCCATCAGGCCGGCAAGCAGTCCTTCAAGGCCGTGCATGTCGATGGCGCTGCATCCGTAGCCCGTGCGGCCAAGGCGGCCGGTGCCGGTGCCCTCGTGCACATGTCGGCGCTGGGGGTCGACAAGGCCGCCGGCGTCAGCGCCTATGCTGCCTCCAAGCTCGATGGCGAAAAGGCGGTCCTCGCCGCCTTCCCTGATGCAGTCATCGTCCGTCCCTCACTGATGTTCGGTCAGGGCGACGGCTTCTTCAACCTCATGGGCACGCTGGCCCGCATCCTGCCGGTCATGCCGCTGATTTCCGGCAAGACCCTGTTCCAGCCCGTCTTTGTGGGTGACGTGGCCGATGCCATCGCCGCCGCTGCCGAAGGCGCCGTCAAGACCGGGCGCGTCTATGAACTGGGTGGCCCCGATACAGAGACGCACAAGGCGCTGATGCAGCGCATCCTGCGCGAGGCCGGTCGCAACCGCCTGCTGGTGCCGGTTCCTTCCGGGCTGATGAAGGTCATGGCCGCCCTGCTCGGCATCCTGCCCTTCAAGCCGCTCATTACCGCCGATCAGGTGGAATTGCTCGGCGTCGACAATGT
>CBFGPB010000377.1:0-2322 GCA_965650545.1 uncultured Devosia sp.
CTCACCATGTCGGCCTTCGATGCCTTCTTCTTCGGCATGGTCAATGGCCGTGGCTGGATTTGCATTGCGCTTGTCGTCTTCGCTTCGTGGCAGCCCGGCAAGGCCCTGCTCGGCGCCCTGCTCTTCGGCGCCTTCGACGCCTTCCAGATCAGGCTGCAGGCCGAAATCGGCCAGGTCGTGCCCGGCCAGGTCTTCCTGATGATGCCCTATCTCCTGTCCATCCTTGCGCTGGTTCTGGTGGCCCGCAAAGCCGACTATCCCCGCGCCCTCCTCCAACCCTGGACCAAGGGGCAGCGGCACTAACCGTTTTGGAATTAAGCCATGTTCGACCTCAAAATCCTCAATGCCACCCTGCCCGACGGCCGCAAGGGTCTCGACATCGGTGTCCAAAACGGCCGCATCGCCGCCCTAGAACCCGATCTCGCAGGGGACGCTGCGAACACCATCAACGCCGCGGGCCAACTGGTCTCCCCGCCCTTCGTGGATTGCCATTTTCATATGGACGCGACGCTTTCTCTTGGCCTGCCTCGGTTCAACGAAAGCGGGCGCCTGCTTGAAGGCATCCAGATCTGGGGCGAGTTGAAACCCCTTCTCACCCACGAGGCGGTCATCGAGCGGGCCTTGAGCTATTGCGACCTCGCCGTGTCGCAAGGCCTGCTCGCCATCCGCACCCATGTCGACATCTGTGACGACCGGCTCCTGGGGGTCGAAGCCCTGTTGGAGGTTAAGCAGCGGGTCGCGCCGTACATCGACCTGCAACTGGTCGCCTTCCCTCAGGACGGCTACTACCGCTATCCCGGCGCAGTGGACCTTCTCAACCGCGCACTCGACATGGGCGTCGACGTGGTCGGCGGCATCCCGCATTTCGAGCGCACCATGGCCGATGGTGCCGCATCGGTGAAAGCTCTCTGCGAGATCGCCGAAAGACGTGGCCTGCTGGTCGATCTCCACTGCGACGAAACCGACGACCCTTTGAGCCGTCACATCGAGACCCTGGCCTACGAAACCCAGCGCCTCGGGCTCAACGGTCGGGTCAACGGCTCGCACCTGACCTCCATGCATTCCATGGATAATTACTATGTCTCAAAGCTCCTGCCGCTGATGGCCGAGGCCGGGGTCAGCGCCACCGCCAATCCGCTGATCAACATTGGCATCCAGGGCCGCCACGACACCTATCCCAAGCGCCGCGGCATGACCCGCATCCCCGAGATGTTGACCTATGGCATCACCTGCGCCTTCGGCCATGACTGCGTCATGGACCCCTGGTATTCGCTCGGTTCGGGCGACATGCTCGAAGTCGCCAGCATGGGCCTCCATGTCGGTCACATGTCGAGCCGCGATGCCATGCGCCAGTGCTTTGATCTTGTGACCAGCGGTCCGGCCAAGATCATGCATCTCGACGGCTATGGCATCGAGGTCGGCAACAAGGCCGACATGGTCCTGCTGCAGGCTGCCGACCCGATCGAAGCCATTCGCTTGAAGGCCACACGCCTTGCGGTCATCAAGGGCGGCAAGGTGATCGCTTCGGCGCCGCGCCGCGAAAGCACTCTGAACCTTCCCGGCCGCCCCACGTCGGTCGACGCTTCCTTGGTAGGACCGCGCTGATGCAACTCTCCGCCTGTATCGAATGGCTCTTTGCCGACGAAGCCGACGACATCGGCGCCCGCATTCATGCCGCCAAGGCCGCGGGCCTAGACGCCGTGGAATTCTGGTTCTGGCGCAACAAGGATCTCGACGCCATCGAGATGGCCCTCAAAGAGACCGGCGTCTCGCTCTCCGGCTTTGTCGCCGAGCCGATGATTGCGCTGACCGATCCGGCCAATCATGCCGCCTTCCTCGAAGGTCTCAAACGCTCGATTGAGGTCGCCCAACGTCTTGGCGCAAAGGTGCTCATCGCCCAGGCCGGCGATGACCTGCCGGGCAAGACCCGGGCCGAACAGCGCGAAGCCCTCACCTCCTGCCTCGCTGCCTCTGCCGATGTGCTCAAAGGCTCCGGTATCCGCCTCGGCGTCGAGCCGCTCAACACGCTGATCGATCACCAGGGCTATTTCCTGTCCTCGACCGCCGAAGCCCTCGACATTGTCGACGAGGTGGCCCGGCCCGAAATCGGGATCGTCTATGACCTCTATCATTCCCTCGTCATGGGCGAGGTGCCGCAGGAGGTGGCCAGCGGCCGCGTCGACCGCATCATCCACGTCCATGTCGCCGACCATCCCGGCCGCAACGATCCGGGCACCGGCAAGCTCGACCTCAAGACCCCGCTCGCCTGGCTCTTCGCCAATGGCTATGCCGGTCGCGTGGGACTGGAATACCGGCCGCTGC
>CBFGPB010000378.1:0-2320 GCA_965650545.1 uncultured Devosia sp.
CTGGCCGTCGAAGGCGGCACGTTTGTTGAGAAGGGCCTGATCGAGTAAGCTGGATCCAGTGCTGAACTGAATGCAGAGGCCCGGGAGTAATCCCGGGCCTTCTTGCTGAAGGAAGCGGAAATGGCCGACGACGAGACGCTGCGCTTTTACGCCGACAATGCCGCGACATATGCGCAGCATCGCACCAGTCCGAGCGGCAGGAGGCTCGACGCCTTCCTCGCCACACTCCCCCGTGGCGCCCGCGTGCTAGAGCTCGGCTGCGGTAATGGCATGGATGCCGAGTACATGCTGGCGCGGGGCTTGGACATCGACGCAACCGACGGCACACCGGAACTGGTGACGGAAACCCGCAAGCGCGTGGGCGAACGGGCAAGGATGATGCGGTTCGAGGAACTCGACGCCACCGCGGCCTATGACGGCGTCTGGGCCTCTGCCAGCCTCTTGCATGTGCCGGCCGCGACCTTGCCCGACATCCTGGCGCGCATCCATCGTGCGTTGCGGCCCGGCGGCGTGTTCGTCGCCAGCTTCAAGGCCGGCACGGGCGAAGGCCGCGATAGCTTGGGACGCTACTACAACTATCCAAGCGCCGAGGCGCTGGAGACCGCCTACCGGACGGCCGGTTGGACCGACCTGACCCTCGAAACGACAATGGGCAGCGGTTTTGACGCGCTGCCCACCGAGTGGTTCTGGATGACGGCGAGGCGCTAGCCTACCCCTCGCGCTTCACCACTTCCGGAATAAGCCCCTTGGGCGCAAACCTCAGCGCAATCGTGATCACCAGCCCCAGCACGAAGACGCGCATCTGGGCCGAGCGGGCTTCGATTTCGGGAATGGCGCCCCAGCCGGCATTGGTGGACCAATAACTGACGAAGTCGAACACGGCCTTGGAGAGCGGCTCGGACACGACCCAGATCAGCCACAGCAGGACCGCGCCGAACAGCGCGCCCCAATTGTTGCCGGCGCCACCGACGATCACCATGACCCAGATGAGGAAAGTGTGGTTGATCGGCTGGTAACTCGAGGGATCGAAGATCTGCACGAAGCTCACCAGCATGGCCCCGCCAATGCCCATCAGCACCGACCCGAAGACGAAGATTTCGAGCTGCCGCGCGGTGACATTCTTGCCCATGGAGGAGGCGGCGATGTGATTGTCGCGGATGGCCCGCATCATGCGACCCCAGGGTCCGGCATAGGCGCGGGAGATCAGCCACATCACGATCGCCAGCACCACCAGCGCCAGCACCAGATATCCGGCGCGGGCGGCAATCAGCGAGGAGGCGATATCCATGCCATCGGCCTGGTAGTCCTGCGGCAAGGGCGTCGGCCAGGGAATGGGCGAGACGGTGAGGGTGCCGCGGGTCAGCCAATCCATGTTCTTGATCAGCGCGCGGATGATTTCCGAAATGCCGATTGTGGCGATGGCGAGGTAGTCGGTGCGGAGGCCAAGACAGATCTTGCCGATGACATAGGCAATGCCCGCCGCCAGCACGCCGCCGAATATCCAGCCCAGCACCGGATGGGCGCCGAGGCCACCGACCCAGCCGCCCCCGGCGCTCTCGATATAGGCTGCGGCCGGATCGAGCTGGCTGCGATAGAGCACATAGGCGACGAACCAGGCGAGGACGGTCAGCGCAGCCTTCCACTTGCCGGTAATGCCGACGCGATGCGCCTGTCGCGCCGCCAGCACGATGAGCGCGCCGCCGGCGAAGGTGAGCAGCGCTCGACCCAGCATGGCCGGGCCTTCCGAACCCCAGAAGGCCGGATTGACCGGATAGGAGATGAAGGTGACGGCGGCGCCACCCACCATGAGAAAGCCCATGATGCCGAAATTGAAGAGCCCGCCATAGCCCCACTGGATGTTGAGCCCCAGCGCGATCAGCGCATAGGCGGCGGCCTCGACGAGACGCGACGAGGTGAAGGGCAGGCCCATGACCCAGCCCATGAGGAGGATCAGGACAAAGAGGCCGCCAAAGAGCGTCAGGGAACGCTGGATCATGACGAGGCTCCCTTGAAGATACCCGTGGGCCGGACGAGCAGGGTCACCACGAGAATGACGAAGGCCACCGTGAGCTTGTATTCGGTGGGCACCAGCGCCAGGGTCGGCGGCAACTGCATCCAGTCGGGCAGGACGGCATTGAGCGGCCTCAGCAGCATGGTCCAGTTGAACACGGCCAGCGTTTCGGCAAAGCCGATGAGCAGGCCGCCGGCAATGGCGCCATAAGCCTGGCCGAGGCCACCCACGATGGCGGCGGCGAAGATGGGCAGGATGATGTTGAAGGCCAGGTCCGGCTTCAGCGTCACGTCCAGCGCCAGCATGGTG
>CBFGPB010000379.1:0-2279 GCA_965650545.1 uncultured Devosia sp.
GCGCGGGCCAGCTTGGTCAGAAGCGAGGTACAGCGGTCCTTGGCAATGACCGAACCCCGGTCTGCCGCTTCGATGATCCTGGGCAGTTCGGCCGCAATCTGCTCGGCCCGCATTTCAGCCACCGTATCGAGCACGCTCATGGCGCCCCACACCTGCCGATTGGTACTGCTGCCCAGCGCTTCGAGAAAGACCGGGCAATGGCCGCCGATCAGCTCCGGATCGCGCGCGCCGATCTCGTAGAGCACTTTCATCGCGTCATTGCGCTGACGCGGCGTGCCCGAGCGCACGAGTTCCACCAGTTCGCGCACACCTTCTCTGTCCTTGGCCGCAGCGACCGCCTCGGCCAGTTCGACATTGGGCCGTTCATCTCGCCGGTCCAGGGCCCCGGCCAGGCGATCGGCAATGCTCATGCCTCCACCGCCACGTCCAGTGCCAGCTCGACCATGTCTTTCAAGGAGGTTTGCCGCGCCTCGGCATCGATCTCCTCATGGGTGATGAGGCAATCGGTCATGGTGCAGATGGTCAGGGCCCTGACCCCGAACCGCGCGGCCAGCGTATAGAGCGCCGCCGCCTCCATCTCGACCCCGATAACCCCATGCGCGGGCAGCTTGTCGTAACCGGCAAAGCCGTCGGCATGGTAGAAGATGTCCGAGGAAAGCATGTTGCCGGCATGGTAGCGCAGGCCCCTGGCATCGGCCTTGTCGGCCGCCGAGCGCAACAGGCCGAAATCCGCGATGGGCGCAAAGTTGAAGGCCCCGAAACGGCCTTTGACGATGGACGAGTCGGTTGAGGCCGCCTGCGCCAGCACCACGTCGCGCACCTTGACCTTCGTATTGAGCCCGCCGCAGGTGCCCACGCGGATCAGCGACTTGACGCCATAGGTGTTGATCAACTCATGCACATAAATGGCCAGCGACGGCTGGCCCATGCCCGAGGCCTGGACCGAAACCGGCTTGCCCTTCCAGGTCCCGGTATAGCCCAGGCAATTGCGCACCGAATTGACCAGCTTCGGGTTCTCGAAAAACGTCTCGGCAATCCATTTGGCGCGCAAAGGATCGCCCGGCAGCAGCACCGCTTCGGCATAGTCGCCCGGCTTGGCGTGATTATGCGGTGTGGTCATGAGGCGCTCTCCCGGATTTGTCCAATTGGTCAAAGTAGTGCCATTCGACCGGGACAATAACAATCCCGCCTTGGAACCAGCCGGACAGCCAAGCGCTATTTTCTTGACGCGGGCCTTTCCCGGCCCCATTTACCCCGCGTCCCAAATGGAGGCACAAAAATGGTCGCAAAGATTTTCATCGATGGCGAAGCGGGAACCACGGGTCTGCAGATCCGCGAGCGCCTCAGCGGCCGCCGCGACCTCGAAGTGATCTCCATTGCCCACGACAAGCGCAAGGATCAGGACGAGCGCAAGCGCCTGCTCAATGAAGCCGATGTCGCCATTCTCTGCCTGCCCGACGATGCGGCCAGGGAAAGCGTGCGGCTGATCGAGAACGATACGACTCGCGTCATCGACGCCTCCACCGCCCATCGCGTGGCCGAGGGCTGGGCCTATGGCTTTGCCGAAATGGATGTCGATCAGACCGAGGAAATCAGGAAGGCCCGCTATGTCGCAAATCCCGGCTGCTGGCCGCAGGGCCTGATCGCCGCCGCCCGCCCCCTGATCGAGGCGCGGTTGCTGCCCGGCGACTATCCAGTCAGCTATCACGGCATTTCCGGCTATACCGGCGGCGGTCGGCAGATGGTCGAGGAGTATGAGGCGCTGGGCGACAAGGCCAGCCAGTACATGCCCTATGCCCTGACCTTCCAGCACAAGCATCTGCCGGAAATGGCCCATTACGCCAAGCTCAACCGCGCCCCGCTGTTCGAGCCGCTGGTGGGCAATTTCGCCCAGGGCATGTCGACCTCCCTGCCGCTCCATCTCGACATGGTCGCCGATATTCCGACCGGCAAGGACCTGCATGCGGCCCTGAGCGACTTCTATGCCACCATTCCCGATAGCTTTGTGCGCGTCGCGCCCTATGACCCGAGCCTGGCCAAGACCGCCGCGCTCGACCCGCAGTTGCACAACGGCACCAACACGATGACCTTGCATGTCTTCGCCAATGACGATCGCGCCCAGGCGGTGATCTGCGCCGTCTACGACAACCTCGGCAAGGGCGCCTCCGGCGCCGCCGTGCAGAACCTCAACATCATGCTGGGCGTCGGGGCACGCGAAAGCCTGGCGGCCTGAGGCTGGACTCGATGCAGTTCTCCTCCCCCGCTCGCGGGGGAGGGGG
>CBFGPB010000380.1:0-2274 GCA_965650545.1 uncultured Devosia sp.
CGGCATGGTGGGGGCACACGATACCGAGTGCGTGAAGCACCCCACTCCAGCCCTCCCCGTCAAGGGGAGGGAGTCGCATCGCGCTGCCGGACGGGCCGGTGGCCATCACTTTGAGCAATTTCATGTCCTTCCTTTCCCCTCAGCGCCTTGTCATGCTGGTCTTCTTCCTCCAGCCGGTCGCCTTTGGCTCCTGGCTGCCGCGCATTCCCGAGGTGCAATCGGCCCTGGGGCTGGGCCCTGCCGCGCTGGCGCTGACGCTGCTGGGCCTGCCGGTCGGCACGCTGCTGACCCTGCCATTTGCCGGCCCGCTGGTGGGCAGGATCGGCGCCCGCACGGCGATCCTGACCGGCTTTGTCTTCTATTCCATCGCAACGAGCCTGCCGGTCCTGGCGCCCGATCCGGTGCTGCTCTTCCTCGCCCTGATGCTGGCTGGGTCGGCGATCTCCTTTGTCGAACTCGGGCTCAATGTGCAGGCGGACCTGGTGGAGAAATCCACCGGCAGACTGATCATGAACACCTCCCATGGCTGCTGGTCGCTTGGCATCATGGCGGGGAGCCTGATCGGCTCGGGCTTTGCCGCCCTGGGCTTGGCGCCGGGCCTTGCCGTGCCGCTCCTGGCCACCGTCGTGCTGCCGATTGCCCTATTTGCCGCCAATGCCCTGCCCGTGCTCCATGACGCGCCATCGCAGGGCGAGGCGCCGCGCTCGGCCTGGTCACTGCCCAGCCCGGCGCTGATCGGTGTCTGTCTCTTCGTCTTCGGCATCACCATGACCGAGGGCGCCATGGCCGACTGGTCGGCGATTTTCCTGCGCGACGCACTCAGCGCGGAAGGTGGGCTGGTCGGCCTGGGCTATTCGGTCTTTGCCCTGATGGTGGCAGCGGGCCGGTTTGGCGGGGATACGCTGAAGCGCCGGTTCGGCGGTGTCGCCACGGCGCAGATCTGCGGCACGCTGGCCGTCCTCGGTGCCGTGCTGCTGTTCTTTGCGCCCAGCGTGGAGCTGGCCTTGATTGGCTTCGGCGTGATCGGGGTCGGCGTGTCGGTCGGCTTCCCGCTGGCGGTAACCGCCGCTGCCGGCATTGGCGATCGTGCCGCCTCGGCCAATGTGGCCGTGCTATCCTTCGTGGCGCTGACCGGGTTTCTGATCGGGCCACCGCTGATCGGCTTTGTCGCCGAGCATTGGGGTATCCGCGTGGGCGTCGCCTGCGTCATCCCCATGCTGGTGGTCAGCCTGCTGCTCACCGGACGCCTCAGGCCGCGTGCGGTCAAATCCAGCCATAATCCAGAAGCCGAAGTCCCGGGAGTCCTTTAATGCGTATTGCCGTTGCCGGGCTGCATACCGAATGCAGCACCTATAATCCCGTTATCGCCCGCGAAGCCGATTTCCGCGTGTTGCGGGGACCGGGCATGCTCCGGGACCAGTATTTCGATTTCCTGACGCATTTTCCGGCCGAGTTCGTGACCATTCTCCATGCCCGCGCCATTGCCGGCGGGCCGGTGGAGCGAGCGCTCTATGAGCGCTGGAAGGCGGAGATCCTCGATGGGCTGCGGGCCGCTTTGCCGCTCGATGGCGTCTATCTCGCCATGCATGGTGCCATGTTCGTCGAGGGCATGTTCGACGCCGAGGGGGATTTCATTACGGCCGTGCGCGCGGTGGTTGGGCCGGACGTGCTGATTTCGGCAAGCTATGACCTGCATGGCAATATTTCCCAGCGCATTATTGATGGGCTGGACATGTTCTCGACCTATCGCACGGCGCCGCATATCGACGTGCAGGACACGATGCGCCGGGCCGTGACCATGCTGGTGCGGGCGCTCAGAACCGGCGTGAGGCCCGTTCTGGCCTGGGCGCCGGTGCCGGTGCTGCTGCCGGGGGAACGCACCTCGACGCAGGACGAACCGGCGCGGAGCTTCTACACACAGCTCCACGAGGTCGAGGAACCGACGGGCATCTGGGACGCCTCGTTCCAGGTGGGCTATGTCTGGGCCGACGAGCCGCGCGCTACGGCCTGCGCCGTCGTCACAGGCACAGATCGGGCGGCCGTGGAAAAGGCTGCGACCCATCTGGCGCAGAATTATTGGGACATTCGCGAGGGTTTTGTCTTCGGCATGGAGACCGGCTCGATCGCCGAATGCGTGGACCGCGCCATTGCCAGCAAGACCCACCCGGTGGTGCTGGCCGAGTCGGGCGACAATCCGACCGGCGGCGGCGTCGGCGACCGCGCCGAAGTACTGGCAGAGCTGATCGCCAAGGGCGCAACTGGCGTGATCTTTGC
>CBFGPB010000381.1:0-2268 GCA_965650545.1 uncultured Devosia sp.
TCATAGAAGCTGGCCTCGCGGACGATACCCACCATGTCGTGGGGTGCGGGATGGTGATTTTGTTCGATCACGGCTGTTCTCCTCTCTTGCCATGGAGAGAACACTACAAGAACATTGTGACAGGCCGTGTCAGCAGGGCAGGGGCCGAATCGCTTGCATTGGCCCGTCGCCGATGCGAGCAGAACGGGCACAGATGATAGATCGTCCGGACATTGTTGCGGTGATGGTGGGGGTGGCCGTCGAAGGCCCCTATAGCTATCGCGTGCCCGAGGGGATGGCGGTCGAGCGCGGCTCGATTGTTGCTGTGCCGCTGGGGCCGCGGCTGATCCTCGGCGTGGTCTGGGGCCCGCCCAAGGACCTCATCGCCCACAATCGCCTGCGCGACATCGCCCATGCCTATGACGTGCCGCCGCTTTCCGAGGAACTGCTGCGGACGGTCGAATGGGTGGCGCGCTATACACTGGCTGCCCCCGGCCAGGTGTTGCGCGGGGTGCTGCGCTCGCCCGAGGCGCTCGATGCACCCAAGCCGGTCATTGCCTATCGCCGCACCGGCCATGAGCCGGAAAAGCTCACCCCTGCGCGTCTGAGGGTACTCGATTGCCTCATGGACGACATGGCCTGGCCGAAGCCGGCGCTGATCGGCGCCAGCGGCGTCTCCTCTTCAGTCATCGACGGGCTGGAGCGTGCCGGAGCCATCGAGAAGCTGGAAATGCCGGCGCCACCGGTGGTGATGCCGCCCGATCCGGATGACAATCCGGCGCGCCTCAGCCCCGAACAGCAGAAGGCGCTGGACCAGATCCTGGCGCTCGATGCCCATGCCTTCGGCGTGGCGCTGCTCGATGGCGTGACCGGCGGCGGCAAGACCGAAGTCTTCTTCGAGGCAGTGGCCGACACTTTGCGCGCCGGCCGGCAGGCGCTGGTGTTGCTGCCCGAAATCGCGCTCACCAATACCTTTATCGATCGCTTCACCCGCCGCTTTGGCACGCGCCCCGCCGAGTGGCATTCCGACATGACCCCGGCCCAGCGGGCCAAAGTCTGGCGCGGCGTGCTCGATGGTTCGGTGCGGGCCGTGGTGGGCGCGCGCTCGGCGCTGTTCCTGCCCTTCCGGGAGCTGGGCCTCATGGTGCTCGATGAGGAACATGACGGGGCCTACAAGCAGTCCGACGGCTTTACCTATCACGCGCGCGACATGGCCATTGTCCGCGCCAGCCTGGCGCAGGCGCGCGTCATCCTTTCCTCGGCCACGCCCTCGGTGGAATCGCGCAACAATGCCAATCACGGGCGCTATGCCCATGTGGTGCTCGAAAGCCGCTTCGCCGACGCGGCCATGCCCGATGTCACGGCAATCGACATGCGCACCGACGGCCCGGAAAAGGGCGAGTGGATCGCGCCGGCTCTCGCCCGCGAAGTGTTCGCGGCGCTCGACCGGGGTGAGCAGGCGCTGCTGTTCCTCAACCGGCGCGGCTATGCGCCGCTGACGCTTTGCCGAAGTTGTGGACATCAATATCAGTGTCCCGACTGTTCGAGCTGGATGGTCGAGCACCGCTTTCGCGGCGTGCTCATGTGCCACCATTGCGGGCACGAAAAGCGCACGCCCAAGACCTGCGACGAATGCGGCGATACCGAGAGCCTCGTCGCCGTCGGGCCGGGTATAGAGCGGGTCGCCGAAGAGGCCGCCGCGCGCTTCCCCGATGCCCGCCGTGTGCTGCTCTCGACGGATATGGGCAGCCATGCCCAATTGCGTGAGCGCTTTGCCGAGATCGAGCGGGGCGAATACGATCTCATCATCGGCACGCAGCTGGTCTCAAAAGGCCATCATTTCGAAAAGCTCTCGGTGGTGGGCGTGCTCGATGCCGATCTCGGTCTCGCCCATGGCGATCCACGGGCGGCGGAAAAGACCTTCCAGATCCTGACCCAGGTGGCCGGCCGTGCGGGCCGGGCCTCCAGGCACGGCAAGGCTTTCCTCCAGACCTATCATCCCGATCATCCGGTGATGAAGGCCATGGTCTCGGGCGACCGCGAGGCCTTCTATGCCCAGGAACTGCTGGCCCGCGAGGCCGGCGGCATGCCGCCCTTCGGGCGTCTGGCGGCGCTGATCATCTCGGCCAACGAGCACCAAGCGGCCATGGGCTTTGCCAGGACCCTGCTCTCGGCCGCGCCCAGGGCCGAGGGCGTGCGCCTGTTCGGTCCTGCCGACGCGCCCGTCGCCATGATCAGGGGCCGCCACCGGGTGCGGCTGCTTGCCCAGTCGGGCAAGGACTTCGATCT
>CBFGPB010000382.1:0-2246 GCA_965650545.1 uncultured Devosia sp.
TACTGCGTCTATCACTGCTACGACAATATCCAGCGCAGCCTCTCGGGCGACATTCTCTACTACACCAGTTCCGACTTGATCGACGCCTACCACCCCCAGACCATCCTGAGTTACGGGCTCAACGACGAGGTGCTGCCGGTCAGCAATGGCGCGCCCATTCGCCTGAGGATTGAACGGGCATTGGGATACAAGCAGCCCAAGTACCTGCACACGATTGAACTGGTCGATGATCTTTCGCCCTTCGGGCGCGGCAAGGGCGGCTATTGGGAAGACAATGGCTATGACTGGTATGGCGGGATCTGAGGCCGGGGCGAGGCGCTGCACGTCACCCATGCGCCAGTCGCGCTTGCTATTTTCCGCCTTCTCCCCCATATGTGCGCCACGTCGCGGCAGAATGGCCGTCGATGGACTTCTCTTCTTGCTTTGAGCGGTGAGCGGCGAAGTCAGCCCGGATACCAGTAATGCCATTGGCGTCGGTCCGGGTTTGAGCCAGCACCCGCGCGATAATCCCTATCGCCCGATTGCATTTATTGACGCGCGCTACCCACGCTGTGGGGGCGCCTGCGCGGTTTCGCGCAACAGGAAAGACAACAGTTTGTCCGATTTCATTTCGCTCGGCCTGCCGACCATCATCACCGACAGCCTGACTGCCGGCGGCTTCACCGAGCCCACCAAGATCCAGACCCAGGCCATCCCCAAGCTCCTTGAGGGCCGGGACATGCTGGGCATTGCCCAGACCGGCTCGGGTAAGACGGCGGCCTTCGGCCTGCCGATCCTTGCGGGTATCCTTACCCTGACCGGGCGTCCGCGCCCGATGACCACGCGCGCGCTGATCCTGGCGCCGACGCGCGAACTCGCCGTGCAGATCGACGAGAACATCCGCAAGTTCGCGGGCTCCAAGATGAAGCTCGATACCGTGCTCGTCCTGGGTGGTGTCTCGCGCTACCATCAGGTGCAGAAGATCGCCAAGGGCGTCGATGTGGTCGTGGCCACGCCGGGCCGCCTCAAGGACCTGCTAGACGACAACAAGATCCGTCTCAACGAAACGCGCTGGCTGGTGCTCGACGAGGCCGACCGCATGCTCGACATGGGCTTCATTGCCCCGGTACGCGCCATCGCCAAGGCCATCGGTTTGAAGCGCCAGACCATGCTGTTCTCGGCTACCATGGCCGCCGAAGTCGAAGACCTGGCCAAGACGCTCCTCAAGGAGCCGATCAAGGTCGAGGCCGCGCCGCAGGGTTCCACCGTGGTCAAGATCGACCAGCGCGTGATCATGTCCGGTTCCAAGGCCAAGCGAGGTGTGCTGAACGACCTTCTGGCCGACGAGAAGGAAGGCATGGAACGTGTCATCATCTTCTCGCGCACCAAGCATGGTGCCGACCGCGTGGCCAAGAACCTGGCCATTGACGGCCACGAGGCCGCAGCCATCCACGGCAACAAGAGCCAGAATGCCCGCCAGGCGGCGCTCAAGGGCTTTGCCAATGGTTCGGTGCGTATTCTTGTGGCCACCGATATCGCGGCGCGCGGCATCGACGTGCAGGGCATTACCCATGTGGTGAACTACGAGCTTCCGGATGACCCGGAAAACTATGTGCACCGCATCGGGCGCACGGGCCGCAATGGTGCCTCGGGCATTGCCATCACCCTGTGCGACGGCACCGAGAAGAGCAAGTTGCGTGACGTGGAACGCCTGATCCGCCGCACGCTGCCGGTGTCGGGCGATGTCAACCTGGTGGAAGAGGCGCCGGCGCCGCGCCAGCCGCGCAACAATGCCGGCGCTCCGGCCGGAACGCGAACAGCCCGCAATCCCAAGCCCAATCCGCGCAAGTTCAATACGCCGCGTCCGGGCGGCGAGCGGAGCCGCGGCGGTGCACCCGCCGTGGCCGCCGACGGGGAGCGTCATGGCAATGGCCAGGTCAAGCACGTTCGCCGCGACCCGGAGACGGGCAAGGTGGTTGGTGCCAAGCCGGCCAATGGCAAGGGCGGCAAGCCGCGCTGGAGCAAGGGGCAGCGTGACGCAGGTCGCGCCAGGCGTGCTTCGGCCAATGCCTGACGCGTCAAATCAGTCTACAACAATGGGCGGCCCTCGGGTCGCCCATTTGTTTTGAGGAATTGCTCATGACCAGCATTGCCATTGTCGGGCCGGGCGCCATTGGCGGGACGCTTGCCGCCTGGCTGTCGCAGAACCCCAATTTTGATGTCACCGTCTGCGCGCGTTCGCCGATGACCGATCTCGTGGTGGAGAC
>CBFGPB010000383.1:0-2243 GCA_965650545.1 uncultured Devosia sp.
TTCACCTTCACCGCCATCCAGAGCCGCGACTATTCCTTCATCCAGGGCCAGTTGCTGCTGCTCACCATGTCGGTGCTGGTCGCCAATCTTCTCTCCGACATCGCCAATGTCATCCTCGATCCCCGCTTGAGAAAGGGCTGACCCATGGCCGATCTCACCCAGACCTCTCCCATGTCATTGACCGACAGGCTCGATCAGGAGGCGCTCAACGCCATGGCGCCCAGCCAGGCCGAACTGATGCGCGAGCTTGGCGTCAAGCCGCGCCCCGGCTGGACCAGCCGGCTGCCCTCGGGCCTTGCCGCCTTCATCACCAATCCCAAGGGCATGGCCGGCGTGGTAATCCTCCTGGCGCTCGTGCTCTTCTCGGTCTTCGGACCGATGCTCAGCGACTACAACCCCAATCGCCGCGCCGGCAAACCCCATGTCATGCCCAGCTATGAGCATGTCCTGGGCACGACCCGCATGGGCAAGGATGTGTTCACACAGCTTGCCTATGGCGGACGCGTGAGCCTCGCTGTCGGTTTCGGCGCCGGCTTTGCCGCAGCCGCGATCGGCCTCGCTTTGGGCATCTCGGCCGGTTACTTCGGTGGCCGCGTCGACGACATCATCACCTTCTTCGTCAATGTCGTGCTGGTCCTGCCGGGCCTGCCGCTGATCATCGTCATCGCCACCATGGTGGAGCAGGCCAGTCCCATGGTCATCGGCCTCGTCCTGGCCTTGACCGGCTGGGGCTGGGCCGCGCGCACGATCCGAACGCAGACGCTCTCCCTCCGTACGCGCGAGTTCGTGCTCTCGGCCGAACTCATGGGCGAGAAGAAGTGGCGCATCATCCTCGTCGAAATCTTCCCCAATATGCTGAGCTTCGTCATGGGCGGCTTCGTGCTGGGCACCATCGCCGCGATCCTCGCCGAAGCGGCGCTTGAGTTCATCGGTCTGGGGGACCCCAATGCCATCACCTGGGGCACGATGCTGTTCTGGGCCCAGAACAACCTCGCTCTCCAGAGTGGCGCCTGGTGGGAAATCTGGCCGCCCTGCATCGCCATCATGCTGACCGGCGCCGCCCTGGTCCTGGTCAATTTCGCCGTGGACGAAATCACCAACCCGCAGTTGAAGGCCTCCCGCAAGATCGGCCTCATTCGGAAATTCCTGCAACGCCGGGGGAGAAGCGCCGATGTCTTCTGATCGGGCCCTGATCGAGGTCAGGAACCTCACCGTCGATTATGTGGGCGAGCATTCCGTCGCCCGCGCCGTCAACGGCATCGACTTCGACATCCGCGAGGGCGAAGCCTTTGGTCTCGCCGGCGAAAGCGGTTGCGGCAAGTCCACCGTGGCCTTCGCCTTGGCCCGCCTCACGCGTCTGCCAGGCCTGGTCTCGGGCGGCCAGGTGCGTCTCAATGGCGAGGACGTGCTCAAGTTCGACAAGGCTAGGCTCAAGGCCTATCGCTGGAACGAGGTCAGCTTCGTCTTCCAGTCGGCCATGAACGCGCTCAATCCGGTCATATCCGTCTCCGAGCAGATCATGGACGTCATCGAAACGCATGAGCCGGCACTCGGCAAGGACGGCGCCCGCGCCCGTGCGGTGGAATTGTTCGAGCTTGTCGGCATTCCCCCCAAGCGCCTCGACGACTATCCGCACCAGTTCTCCGGCGGCATGCGCCAGCGCATCTGCATCGCCATCGCCCTGGCACTGAAGCCCAAGCTCATCATCATGGACGAGCCGACCACTGCGCTCGACGTCGTGGTGCAGCGCGACATCATCGAACAGATCGTCGATCTCAAGAACCGGCTCGGCTTTTCGGTCCTGTTCATCACCCATGACCTGGGGCTGATGATCGAATTCTGCGACCGCATCGGCGTCATGTATTCGGGTGAACTGGTGGAAGTGGCGCCGGCCGAAGCCATCCTGACTGCACCGCAGCACCCCTATACGCGGGCGCTGGGCAACAGCTTTCCGCCTTTGACCGGCCCTCGGGTGCGGATGGAAGGCATTCCGGGCACGCCGCCCGATTTGCGCTCCCTGCCGCAAGGCTGCCGCTTCGCGCCGCGCTGCCCGCACGCCATGGATGTGTGCCGCACCGACGCCCCCGAACTGCGTTTTTACCCCGAACACCGGAGCCAGGCCGCATGTCACTTGCTGAACTAGACCGGGCCATGCCGACCGCCGCTGCCGACGCGCCCATCCTTGAAATGGACAATGTCGACAAGGAATTTGTCCTGGGCGGCGCCTTTCTCAACCAGACTTT
>CBFGPB010000384.1:0-2210 GCA_965650545.1 uncultured Devosia sp.
TTGTCGATCTGGGCCACGACATTGAGCTCTTCGGCCACGTCCATGAAATGGTCGGGCGTCTTGACCGTGCCATCGGGATGATGCCAGCGCGCCAGCGCCTCCACCCCGATCAGGTCGAGCGTCTGGGCGTCGAACTGCGGCTGGTAATGGGCGAAGAAGGCATGCGTATCGAGACCCTTGAGGATTTCGTCGGCGACCCGCTTGGTGTGGACCACCTCGGCCTGCAGGGATTCGGAGAAGAATTCGTGCCGATTGCGGCCCAGGGCCTTGGCGCGATAGAGCGCAATGTCGGCATTGACCAGCAATTGCTTGACGTCGATCTTGGCCTCGCGCGACACGGCGACGCCGATGCTGACGCCAAAGCGCACCTCATGGCCCTCATGCAGCGCCGGCCGGCGCATTTCGCGCACGATGCGGTCGGCAATCAGTTTGAGGCGCGCATCGCTCGATCCGGCACTGGAGACGATGACGAATTCGTCGCCGCCGATCCGCGCCACGAAGTCGGTTTCCCGGCAATTGGCGCGCAGCACCTTGCTGGCATGAATGAGCATGGCATCGCCCGCCGCATGGCCGAGCGTGTCGTTGATCTGCTTGAAGCGGTCGAGGTCGATATGCAGCAGGGCGATCGAGCCGCTGCCGTGATAGCCGTCGGCGGCATGGCGCTTGAGCACCTCGTCGAGGTAGCGGCGGTTGGGCAGGCCGGTCAGGCTGTCATGTAGCGCATTGTGCTCGATGCGGATGCGCGCCGCCTCGAGTTCGCCATTGCGGGCTTCCGCCTGTTGCTTGGCCCGCCGCAGGTCCTCATTGAGCTCCACGTCGCGGGTCACGTCCCAGTTGATGCCCACCACCTTGTCGGGTTGACCCGGTTCCTGGTGCAGGGCCCCCACCGAGCGGACATAGCGCACGACGCCATCGGGGAGCAGAACGCGATATTCGGTCTCGTAGTAGCCATCGGCAATCATCGAGCGGAATGTCTCCTCCGCCCGCTCGCGGTCATCGGGGTGAACCGCCTGGCGCCAGTGCTCATGGTTACGCAGACCGCCATCCTTGGGCAGGCCATAGATTTCGTTGTTGCGCTCGTCCCATGTTTCTTGGTTGGTCGTCAGGTCCAGTTCCCAGACGCCGATCTTGGAGACGTCGAGCGCCAGGTTGAGGCGCCGCGTCAGCCGGGCCAATTCGGCCTCGCGTGCACCCAGCGCGCTGATATGGGCGTGCCGCTCGCGGATCATACGGCTGGTCATGAAAATAGGCAGCAGGATCAGCCCGCCGGCCAGCGCGATCATGCCGCGCAGGCTCCAGGTCGAGAAGGCATCGGCCCCCCATCCCGCCTTTGGCACGGCGGCAATCCGCCAGCTGCCCGAGGGCAAGAGGACATCGACCGAAACCGGATTGGCGGCGGAGAGATCGGGGCCGAAGAATCGTTCCCCGGCGCCACCGCTGCCATCGCTGCCGGTGATGGACATGTTGAGGCCCAGGATCGGGCTGAAAAGGCCACTATCGAAATAGAGGCGATCGACATCGACCACGGCCGAGACCAGGCCCCAGAAGCGGCGCTCTTCGCCCGCGCCGGTATAGACCGGGAAACGGCCGATGAAGCCACGCCCACCCTGGACGAGGTTGACCGGCCCGGCAATATTGAGCTGTCCGGTCTTCACCACGCGCTCGACGGCCGGCCACTGCGCCGTATTGGTGCGATAGTCGAGGCCGATGACCGCCGCATTGCCCTTGAGCGGATAGGTCATGCTGACCACGAGGTCGGGCGCCGCCGCCACGGAACGAAGCTGGCTCCTCTCGTCGAACAGGTTGCCGACCAGTTGATCGAAACGGGCCTGGTCCATATCCGGTTCGGTGGCAATGACCGAGACCAGGCCTTTGACCAGTTGGATATTGCTCGAGAGATTGCCTTCGAGCTTGGCGCGAATGATGGAAATCTTCTGCAGCGTGTCGGCGCGCAGGCGGTTTTCGGTGATCTGCTGGTGCTGACGGTCGAGCAGGACCGCGGCCACCGTCATGACGACGATCGCCAGCAGCACGGGCAGGGCCATGATCAGCCGCCAGTCTCCGCGATGTCCAAAGACGCGCCCTTCGATCATGGTTTCGCCCGAGTGCTCCCCAGCCGTCCTCTTCGGGCTCATACTAGAGAGGCAGGCGTTATCGAGTGCCTTAACGGCGCGGCAATGTGACCTTGTGGTAAATGCCGCGGTAACGGC
>CBFGPB010000385.1:0-2166 GCA_965650545.1 uncultured Devosia sp.
AGATCAACACAGCCATCCAGCAACTCGACAAGGTGACCCAGCAGAACACCTCGGCGGCCGAGGAAATGTCGGCCACGTCCGAGGAGCTGGCCAGCCAGGCCGAGCAGCTGCAATCGGCCATCAGCTACTTCCGCATCGCCAAGGATCGCGCCAAGGCGGAGATGCCTGCAACTGCGGCCCCCGCCCCAGCGGCGGACATGCGCGAGGCGGTTCTGGCCAAGGCGCCACATATGAGAAAGCCGAAACCGGATCGCAAGGCGCAGAGCACGGGCGGTGGCTTCGACATCTCGCTCGATGAGGGCGCCGACGACCTCGACGCCGAATTTACCCGCCGCGGAGCGGCATAGGACAAGCCATGGCTGAACTATCGCAATATGTCACCCTGGGCGTGGCCGACGAACTGTTCGCCGCTCCCGTCAGCAAGGTCCAGGAAATTCTCGACATGCGGCCCATTGCCCGCCTGCCAAGGGCGCCCGAGAACCTTTTGGGCATGATCGACGTGCGGGGCGAAGGCATTCCCGTGCTCGATCTGCGCCAGACCCTGGGCATCGAGCCGGTCGGCGATACCGAGAATACCCGCATCGTGGTTCTGTCGGTTACCGGGCCGCAGGGTCTATTGACCGTGGGGCTGCGGGCCGACCGCGTCTTCGAGGTCACCATCCTCGACAGCGAGGCGCTCGATCCGCCGCCCGCCATCAGTGCCGGTTGGAGTGGACACTGCATCGCGGGGATCGGTCGCCGCAATGGCCGCTTTGTCACTGTGCTCGACCTGGATCGCCTGCTCGGAGACGCCGCCACCATGGGTGCTGCGGCCTGATCTATCCACTGGCCGGCTGCAGGGTCGGTCAGTGCCCGCATTTTCGGAGTTTGCCCAGTGCCGGCCCTATCCAACAACATTGCGCTCGAAGACAGCGACGATCACCTCGACATGCGGGACTTCCAGCGCATTGCCACCCTGATCGGCGCGGAGGTCGGCATCAAGCTGCCACCCGCCAAGCGCCTGATGGTGGAGGGACGGCTGCGCCGCCGTCTGCGCCACCTGCATCTCAACAGCTTCGCCCAATATGGCGACTACCTCTTCCGCCAGGATGGCCTGAACCGCGAACTGCCCTACCTCATCAACGCGGTGACCACCAACAAGACGGATTTCTTCCGCGAGCCTGAGCATTTCGAATGCATGGAAAAGGTGTTGGTGCCGGCCCTCCTGGCAGCGCGCGCCGAACGGGCGCCACTGCTCAAGGTGTGGAGCGCGGCCAGCTCAACCGGCGCCGAGGCCTATACTATCGCCATGGTCCTCGCCGACATGATGGCCAGCCGGCGCGACTTCCGTTTCGCCGTGCTCGGCACCGATATTTCCACCGACGTCCTGGAAGCGGGGCGGCGCGCCGTCTACCAGGCCGAACTGGTTGCCCCAGTTCCCCCCGGCATGCAGTCGCGCTACTTGATGCAGGCCCGCCGGCCCCGAGCGCGCCCCGAAGTGCGCATCGTCCCGGAATTGCGGCGACAGGTCCGCTTCGACCGCCTCAACCTGATGGAAGAAAACTATCCCTATGACCGGGACGTGGACATCATCTTTCTCCGCAATGTGCTGATCTATTTCGACAAGCAGGACCAGGCCAAGGTGATCCGGCGGCTGGTCGGCCACTTGCGGCCCGGCGGTTATCTTCTTCTTGGGCATTCGGAGTCCATGATCGGGACGTCGATCACCATGCGCCAGATCGCGCCTGCCGTTTTCCAGAAGGTCTGAGGCCCACCAATGAGCCGCAAAATCCGCGTCCTGATCGTCGACGACAGCGCCTCGGTCCGCACCACGCTCTCCGACATCATCTCGGCCGACCCCGACCTGGAAGTCATGGCGACAGCCGCCGATCCCTATGTCGCGGTCGAACGCATCCGCCAGGAAGTGCCCGATGTCATGTTTCTCGACATCGAACTGCCACGCATGGATGGCATCACCTTCCTGAAGAAGATCATGTCCCAGCGCCCCATTCCGGTGGTGATCTGTTCGAGCCTGGCCCAGGATGGGTCCGACGCCTTCATGCAGGCGCTGGAGGCCGGTGCGGTCGACGTCGTCGCCAAGCCGCGCGTCGATACCGCCCAGTTCCTGCAGGAATCGCGCATGCGCATCTGCGACGCCGCCAAGGCCGCCGCCCATGCCAAGATGCG
>CBFGPB010000386.1:0-2156 GCA_965650545.1 uncultured Devosia sp.
ATCGCGCCGCATTTGATTCAAATTTTATGAAAACCCTTCGCAGTTCCGTGAAGCACCCCGTCTAGCCTGCTCTCATCCAACAGGGAGTAGGCCCATGCGTAGCAAGGTTCTTCTGACAGGTCTCGTTCTGGCGCTGCTGCTGCCAGGCGCCGTTCCGGCCCTGGCCAATACCGGCTCCGGCGCACCGCAGCTGCAGACCTCCGGGCCTTTCACCGCCCCGGTCGGTTTCCAGATTTTCTGCCTGACCAATCCCGCCCATTGCCGCGGCGGCGGCGGCAGCCAGGTCCGGCTGACCGAAAACGTCATGGACACGCTCAAGTCAGTCAACAACCGCGTCAACCGCGCGATCGCCCCGCGCGGGGACCGGCGCGATGAATGGGCCATCAACGTGTCCTCGGGCGACTGCGAAGACTATGCCCTGACCAAGCGCGCCGCCCTCATCCGCGCCGGCCTGCCTGCCGGTGCGCTGCGCATCGCCGCTGCCACGACGCGTTCCGGCGTGGGCCATGCCGTGCTCGTGGTCCGCACCGACCAGGGAGACCTCGTGCTGGACAACCTGACCGGCACCATCAAGCCCTCCAACCAGACCGGCCTTCGCTGGGTCGCAATGACCAATGCGGACGGGCGCAGCTGGAAGGCGATCCGCTGAATCGGGCCGATCCAAACACAGTCAGTAATGCGGCGGCGGCCTTTCCGTCGCCGGATCGGCGATGAAGCTGCCCGAGCGCACCTGCTCCTCGAGCATGGCCAGCTTCTTGGTCAATAGATCGATGACCTTCCACTGCTCGGTGAGGGCCGCATTGAGATCCTCGATCGTCTGATCCTGAAAGGCGATGCGCGTTTCCAGCGCATCGATCCGCTGGCCGTGATCGGGGCCGGACATGGCTCTGTCTCCACAAGGATTTCCGGTTCCGCAATAGGCTGTCGCGGCCGCTCGGGCAAGCCCGGCGCCCCGTCGCAGGTTGACGCAAGCGGAACCCTTTGCGCGTCCCACCCATTGATCCAACACGATCCGCCAATGGGGAGCCGCGAAAATGGCCACCACAGCAGTGTTTCAATCCGCCCACCAAGGCAGCCGCGCCGAGGCCTCGGCCTGGCCCGAATCGCTCTCGCTCTTTGTCTTCGCGGCCGTGCCGCTTGGCCTGTTCGGGCTGATCCATCTGGTCGCCGAGTCCATGGGCGTGCTGCCCTTCTTCTTCGCGCCTTTCGGCTTGCCCCACTGGACCGGTGCCACCGCGCACCTCACGCAGCTGGCCCTGGTCGGCGCGGCCTATTGGGCCATCATGCAGCAGCGCCCGACCAGCCGGACGCGTTTCTGGCTCATCGCCCTCGGGGCCGCCTATATCGCGCTGCCCTTTGTCACGCCGCTGCTCGATTCCATGCTTCTGGCCATTGTCTGCACGCTGATGTTCCTGCTCATCATCGCCACCATGATGCGCGTGGGCAGGGTGTCGAAGCTCGGCGGCTGGCTGCTGGCCCCCATGCTGGCCATGGTCGGCCTCAGCGCCGCGATGGGTCTGGCGGTCGCCGCCTATGCCCCGCCCTTTGCCCTGACACAGGCCCAGCAGGCGGCACCCGCCGCGTGACGGTTACCTCCAAGTACCCTCTTGCCAGCTCCCGCCCGGACCGCCATCTGGGCGGGAGTTCTGTTTTCGGAGTGTCTCCATGGCCAAGCTGCTCAAGATCGACGTCTTCACCGACGTGGTCTGCCCCTGGTGCCTGGTCGGTTCGGCGCGGCTAGATGCGGCGCTCGCCAATCTGCCCGACGATGTCGACGTGGTCGTCGAGAACCACCCCTTCTATCTCGACCCCACCGTACCGCCCGAAGGCCTCGATGTGGGTGAGATGCTGCGCGCCAAATATGGCCGCGACCCCAAGGAAATGTGGGCCCGCGTCGAAAGCGAGGCAGCCAAGGCCGGGATTGAGCTCGACCTCAGCAAGCAGCCGCGCATGTTCAATACCGCAAAGGCCCATACGCTGACCCGGCTTTCCAAGGGCAATGGCAATCAGCACGAATTGGCCAATGCCATTGCCGAGGCCTATTTCCTGGCCCATCGCCAGATCAACGACGACAATGTCCTGGCCGACATCGCGGCCGAGCATGGCTGGGACCGGGGCGATGCGCTCGATGCCATCAACGACGAAAACGAGCTGGC
>CBFGPB010000387.1:0-2152 GCA_965650545.1 uncultured Devosia sp.
CAGCGACGACGTCGCCAAGTTCATGGATGCGGTCGGGCTCGAAAAGGCCGATGTCCTCGGCTACTCCATGGGCGCGGCGGCTGGTCTGAGACTGGCCATCGACCATCCCGAAAAGGTCGACCAGCTGGTGGCCATCTCGGTGGCCTACAGCATGGAGGGCATGCAGCCCGAATACCTCGCCTTCGTCCCCAACATGACGCCGGAAATGTTCGTCGGCACGCCGATGGAAGACGCCTGGAAGCAATACGCCCCTGATCCTGAGGCCTTTCGGCCCTTTGTCGAGCGCATGATCGCGCTTGAACACGAGCCGCTCGATTGGGAAGCCGAAGTTGCGGCCCTGGAGACCCCCGTGCTGCTGATCAGCGGCGACGCCGATGTGTCGACGCTCGAGCACTCAGTGGCCATGTTCCGCCTGCTCGGCGGCGGCATCATGGGCGACATGGGCAATCCGCTGCCGGCCTCGCGGCTCGCCATCCTGCCGGCTACGTCCCATACGGCCATTATCGACCAGGTGGACCTGCTTGAGGGGTTCATTGCGCCCTTCCTCGCCGGCGAAGTGCCCAAGGGCATGTTCGAGTAGGCGGCCGAGGCTGGGGAGTTCGCTCCCCGGCCGTTTTTCCTTGACCAAACGACCATGACATTGATGCTCTCATCCGCCAGATTCACGCGCCATCATCGGGAGGGTGGGAGCCATGGGCGAAGCTTCAGTGCAGGGCCGGCGGGAGACCGACCGCGCCATCACCACCGTCTGGCGCCTCGAACAGGCGCGCCTGATTGCCGGCCTGACGCGCATGGTGCGGGACATTTCCCTCGCCGAAGAACTGGCGCAGGAGGCCTTGATGGCAGCCTTGCGCACCTGGCCGGAGACCGGGGTGCCGCGCAATCCCGGTGCCTGGCTGATGCAGGCGGGCAAGCGCAAGGCCATCGACTATTTCCGGCATCGCAAGATGGCGGCCGGAAAACTCGAAAGCCTGGGCCGCGACATGGACGATGACGCGCCCGATACCGAAACCGCCCTCCATGAGCAGCTGGATGACGATGTCGGTGACGACCTGCTGCGCCTTATCTTCACCTCCTGCCATCCGGTCCTGCCACCCGAAAGCAGGGTGGCGCTGACCCTGCGCCTCATAGGGGGCCTGACCACCGAGGAGATCGCGCGGGCTTTTCTCGCCAATGACACAACCATCGGGCAGCGCATCGTGCGCGCCAAGCGCACCATTGCCGAGGCCGGCGTGCCCTTCGAAGTGCCGCGCGGTGAGGAGCGGGCGGAGCGGGTGGCCTCGGTCCTGGGCGTGCTCTATCTCATCTTCAACGAGGGCTATTCGGCCACGGCGGGCGAAGACTGGATGCGGCCCCAGCTGTGCGAGGAAGCCATGCGCATGGGGCGCATTCTTTCCAGCCTGATTCCGGACGAGCCCGAGGTGCATGGCCTCCTGGCATTGATGGAATTGCAGCACTCGCGTGCCAAGGCGCGCACCAATGCCAAGGGAGAGCCGGTGCTGCTACCCGACCAGAACCGCGCGCGCTGGGACCAGTTGATGATCCGCCGTGGGCTCGATGGCCTCAACCGGGCCCAGCAGATGGGCGGCATTGCCGGGCCCTATACCTTGCAGGCCGCTATCGCGGCCGTCCACGCAAGGGCGCGCAAGGCGGAAGACACCGATTGGGGACAGATCGCGGCGCTCTATGGCCTGCTCAACCAGGTCACGCCGTCGCCGGTCATCGAGCTCAATCGTGCGGTGGCCGTGTCCATGGCGCAAGGGCCGGAGGCAGCGCTTTCGATCGTCGATGCCCTGCGTGCCGCCCCGGCGCTGGAAAACTACCACCTGCTCTATGGGGTTCGGGGCGACATCCTGCGCAAGCTCGGTCGCCACGACGAGGCCAATGACGAATTCCGCAAGGCGGCTGGCCTCACGCGCAATGCGCGGGAAAAGGCGTTTTTGCTGAACCGGGCGGAAGCGGGGGTGTGAACTGCTGCGTGCGCCTCAGGCCGCGGCGGCCTTGTCCTGGAACTTGGACATCAGCACGTTACGGTCGAAGGGCTTCATCATGTAGTCGTCGGCACCGGCCTTGAGCGCCAGGGCAATGGCACCGATGTCGTTCTCGACCGTGCAATAGATGACGCGGGGTTTTTCGCCGCCGACATAGGCGC
>CBFGPB010000388.1:0-2146 GCA_965650545.1 uncultured Devosia sp.
TTCTATGCCTCGGTCGAGCAATTGCTGAACCCCGATCTCCGTGGCAAGGCCATGGCCGTCGGCGGCGGGGTCATCCTGGCCGCCTCCTACGAGGCGAAGGCCTTTGGCGTCCGCGGTGGCATGTCGGGCCGCAAGGCGCGCGAACTCTGTCCCCATCTCATCACCGTGCAAGGCCATTTCGACCAGTACCAGCGCCTCGGCGATGCCGCCATTGCGGTCATGGAGGATTATACCCCGCTGGTCGAACGCATTTCCATCGACGAGGCCTTTGCCGATGTCGCCGGCTGCACCCATCTCTTCGGCGCGCCCGAGGAGATTGCGGCCACCATCCGCAAGCGTGTCCGCGACGAGCTGGGCCTGCCCATTTCCGTCGGCGTGGCCCGCACCAAGCATCTGGCCAAGGTCGCCTCACAGGTCGCCAAGCCCGATGGCCTCGTCGTCGTCCCGCCGGGCACCGAGCTCGAATTCCTGCACGATCTGCCGGTCGGGCTCATGTGGGGCGTCGGCCCCGTCACCGAGGCCAAGCTCAAGGCCGAGGGCATCCTCACCATCGGCCAGCTCGCGGCGACGCCGGGCAAATCCCTGCGCGGCCTCCTGGGCGAGGCTGTGGGCGAAAAGCTCTCCGATCTCGCCTGGGATCGCGATACCCGCGCCGTTGAAACCCGCCACAGCGCCCGTTCCGCCGGCGCGCAGTCCGCATTGGGCCGCCAGCCGGCCACCGAGGCCACCTACAAGCCCACGCTCCGCCATCTGGCCGATCGCGTCACCTCGCGCTTGCGCGCCAAATCGCTGGCCGGGCGCACCGTCACCGTCCGCATCCGCTTTGCCGACATGCGCGCCATTACCCGTTCGCTGACCCTCGATGCCCCCGTCTCCGCCACGGTCATCGTCGCCGAAATCGCCGAGGATCTGGTGCGCGCCGCCCTTGCCGAGCACCCGCGCGAAAAGATCATCACCCTCCTTGCCGTCTCGGTCTCCCACATCGGCAAGCAGCCCCATATCCAGCTCGAACTGCCCCTGGGCCTCGGCGACGAAAAGCATCGTCCCGGCACGCGCCAGGGGATTGCCCGCTGGTCGGCCGATCGCGCCATGGACAAGGCCCGCACCCGTTTCGGCCGCGACGCCATCGGCTATGCCATCACCCAGCTTGAGCGCCGCAAATCCGTGCCCGATGCGTTCCGCGAGCTGGCGGAGAAAAGTCTCTCCCAATAGCGGCTTCGTGATTGCGACGGTCTTCTTCCGCCTCGTGCCCGTTCAGGAAAATGAAAGGCACGTATGGAAGATTGGCACCAGGCATCCCTCCAGCGTCGGGGGCGTGCCGCCGGATCCTTGGGGAAGTCCGTTCCGTGTTCACACAGCACCAGCTCGCCTCGATTCTCTCCTCGCTGCCCGATCCGGCCTTCATCCTCACGCGCAGCGGCCGCTATGCCGCGATCTTCGGCGGCAAGGACACGCGCCATTACCACGATGGCTCCAGCCTCGTCGGGCGCAACATGTTTGAGGTGCTCAAGGCGGAAAAGGCGCTCTGGTTCCTCGGCGAAATCGAAACCGCGCTCGATAGCGGCGCGCTCCACATCGTTGAATACGAGTTGCGCGGCAGCGACGTGGCCGGGGCAGGGGATGGTCCCAGCTATGCCATCCATTTCGAGGGCCGCGTGCAGGCGCTCGATTTCCTGGTCGATGGCGAGGATGCGGTCGTCTGGGTGGCCAGCAACATCACCGAGAAAAACCAGGTCCAGCGCGAACTGCGCCAGTTGAGCGAAACCGATGCCCTCACCGGGCTCTTCAATCGCCGCAAACTCATCGAAACCCTCGATGACCGGCTGGCGCTCTTCGAGCGCAACCGCGCGCAGACCTCGGTCCTCGTCTTCGACGTCGACAATTTCAAGCGCCTCAACGACGAGCGCGGTCACCATGCTGGCGACGCCGCCCTTGTCGAAATCGCCCGCATCTGCCGCCAGCACCTGCGCCAGGATGACGTCATTGCCCGCTTCGGCGGCGACGAATTCGTCGTCGTCATGCCCGGCACCAGGCAGGCCGAGGCACTGGCCCTGGCCGATCACCTGCGCCAGCAAGTCCCCCTCGTTCTTGGCGAGACCCTGCGCTACCCCTCCACCATCAGCGGCGGCGTCAGCGAATTCGGTCC
>CBFGPB010000389.1:0-2125 GCA_965650545.1 uncultured Devosia sp.
GCCGCATCGATACGGCCAACGAGCTCGACTACTTCAAGAATGGCGGCATCCTGCACTATGTGCTGCGGAGTCTGGTCGCCGCGTAAGCAGCGATCACATTGCCCCGACAAGACAGAACGGCGGTCCCCAGGGCCGCCGTTCTTCTTTCTGGGTCCCTGGCGATGGAGCGCGCGATTGCGTGTTTCACCCGCTTTTGACTAGGCAATCGTCAACCCGACGGCTTACAAAGGCGCCCATGTTTTTTCGCTTTTCCTCCGCACTGATTGCCGGCGTTATTGTCTCGCTGACCGCCATGGGCGTGAGCCAGGCCGAATCGGTGCGGGCCAATCCCAAGGCGGTTGTGGAGCTCTTCACCAGCCAGGGTTGTTCGTCCTGCCCGCCCGCCGATGCCCTCCTGACCAGCCTCGCCGAGCGCGAGGACGTGGTGGCGCTGGCCTATCACGTGGACTATTGGGACTATATCGGCTGGGAAGATACTTTTGGCGCCAAGGATTTTTCCGATCGCCAGCGCGGCTACGCCAAGAGCTGGGGCTCGACGCGCATTTTCACCCCGCAAATGGTGGTCAATGGCGGCGAGGGGGTGGTCGGGTCGCGGCGCGACGAAGTCCACGACGCCGTAACCTCGGCGCAATTGCCGCTGCCGGTTTCCCTCGTGGCCCATGGCGACATGCTCAAGCTTGACGTTCCGGCCGATGAGACACTGGAGGATGCCACGATCTGGCTGGTGCGCTATCTCGAGCGGGCCGACGTGGTCATCGAGAAGGGCGAGAATGCCGGCAAGACCATGGCCTATACCCAGGTCGTGGTCGACCGGCAGCCGGTGGGCCTGTGGGAGGCTGCTTCCGGCGCCGAGATCAAGCTGCCGCTTGAGCAGTTTGCCGGTGAGGACAATGGCGGGCTGGCCATCCTCATCCAGGCGGAGCGCCATGGCCTGCCCGGCCCTATCCTGGGCGCCGCTGCCTACAGCTTCTAGCGCCAAAGAAAACGCCCGCTCCGGGGGCGGGAGCGGGCGGCAATGACTTGGGTCAACTAAAAGTAAGGGCGGCTGGCAACGGGGCCTTCTGGTTTGGGGGCTCGTCGGCCCGGCTGCCAGCCACTGGAGGCAATGGTTGAACGGTGCCGGGCCATTTAGGCGCCGAGAGGGACAAATCGTGGCCGAAATGCGGAATTTCGTCCTCTCTTGCCAAGCCCCGCAAATGCGCCGATCATGACGGGGCGATGACAGGACATTGAGGCGCGTGCAGAGTCCTCCCGATGAGAATCGAGCCAATCTGGCGCTGGTGCATGTGGGCGAACCCGCAAGCCAGCCAAACCGGCCCGTGCAACCCATCGTCGCCTTCGACCGCCGCGAATTGACCCAGATCCTGGCCGTCTATGGCCGCAAGGTCGGGACCGGCGAGTGGCGCGACTATGCCATGGATTTCCTCAAAGACCGGGCGCTGTTCTCCATCTACGCCCGCGTTTCCGAGCGTCCCCTCTATGTGGTCGAAAAGAACCCCAGGCTGCGCAACCGCCAAGGCCAGTACATGGTCACCAACCAGCAAGGCCGCATCCTGAAACGTGGCCATGACCTGGCGCAGGTGCTGCGCGTGCTCGACCCGGACCTGATGGTGGTGGGGTGAGCATCACGGTCCGCCCGGCGCGGGCGGAGGACGTGCCGGCCATGAGCCGGGTCCTCACCGCATCCATCACCGAACTCTGTTTTGCCGACCATGGCGGCGATCCCGAAAGGATCGCAAGCTGGACCGCCAACAAGACACCCGAAGGCGTGGCCGAAATGCTTGGGCAGGACGGGCTTGCCATGTTCGTGGCCGAGTGGGACGGGCGCGTCGCCGCCGTGGGAGCGACGACGGCTTCCGGTGGGATCGCCCTCAACTATGTCGCGCCCGAGGGCCGGTTTCGCGGCTTGAGCAAGGCCCTGCTGGCGGCGATGGAGGCCGATCTGGCGGCACGCGGCTTTTCCGAGGGGCGGCTGGAGGCAACCAAAACGGCCAGGGATTTCTACCTCTCGCAAGGCTGGGTGGAAGCCGAGGCGTCGGGGTGCAATGCGGCCTGCAGGGCCATGTCCAAGCTGCTGGTGCGGCGTGGCGGGAACGACGGCTAGAGCATTTCTCGTTCTGATGGA
>CBFGPB010000390.1:0-2103 GCA_965650545.1 uncultured Devosia sp.
AGAGCTCTACTTCTTTGATTTGTCACGCTTTCGAACCGCAATAGTTGTGTCCACTTTTGCTGAAAGCGCTCTTGTGTGCTTTGCCCTGCCTGACCAGTCAGACGCGATTGCCGTTTCCGTCGATCACCACTTCGCCATCCTCCTTGGTGAAGGGGATGCCGAGGGCCTCGGGCAGGATGTCGAGCACCACTTCGGACGGCCTGCAGAGCCGCACGCCATGCGAGGTCTCGACAAAGGGCCGGTTGATGAGGATGGGGTCAGCCAGCATGGCTTCGACCAATTCGGCATCCGACAGGGCGGGATTGTCGAGGCCGAGATCGAAATAGGGTGTGTCCTTGACGCGGATGGCGTCGCGCACCGAAAGGCCGGAGCGGCCGATCAGGTCGACCAGTCGGGCGCGGTCGGGTGGAGTATCGAGATAGAGCACAACTTCGGGCTCGATGCCGGCGCCGCGGATCATGGCCAGCGTGTTGCGCGACGTGCCGCATTCGGGATTGTGATAGATGGTGACGGTCATGTCGTTCGCTCCGAAGGGGTACGCAGCAGCCAGGTGGCAAGGGCGAGGGCCAGCAGGGCGCCGATCACCTGGGCGATGACAAAGCCCGGGACGTCGGCCAGTCCGATGCCGGAAAAGCTCGATGTCAAAGCCCGGCCGATGGTGACGGCAGGATTGGCATAGGACGTGGACGCGGTGAACCAATAGGCCGCCGTGATATAGAGCCCGACGCGCAGGGCAACCTGCTCGACCGGCTGCTTGAGAGACAGCAGGATGGTCAGCAGCAGGCCAAAGGTCGCCACGGCCTCGCTTAGCCACTGGCTGGCGCCGTTGCGTGGATCAGCATAGGCCGAAACCAGGGGCAGGTCGAACATCAAATGGGCCAGCAGCGTGCCGAGCATGGCGCTGGCGATCTGGACGACCATGTAGAGCGCCGCATCGGTCGGCGTCAGTTGGCGCCTGAGGGCCATGACCAGCGTCACGGCCGGATTGAAGTGAGCGCCGGAAACCGGTCCCAGAATGCCGATCAGCACGACCAGGATGGCGCCGGTCGCGACGGTATTGCCGAGGAGCGCAAGGGCAATATCCTCGGTCAGGCGCTGGGCCATGATGCCCGAGCCGACCACCGTGGCCACGAGAATGGCGGTGCCAAGCGCCTCGGCGGCGAGCCTGCGAACCCGATCAGTCATTGCTGGCCTTGTCCGTAGCGCCTTCGAGCTTGCCGATGCCCTTGAGCTTTGACTGCAGCGACATGCGGTCGATGGTGGCCAGCGGCAGGGCGGCAAAGACCTCGATGCGGCGGCGCAGATAGTTGGCTGCGTCGCGGAAGGCGTTGATCTTTTCCAGTTCGGTGCCTTCGACGGCCGCCGGGTCGGCGACGCCCCAATGGGCGGTCATGGGCTGGCCGGGCCAATAGGGACAGGTTTCGCCGGCCGCGTCGTCGCAGACGGTGAAGACGAAATCGAGCTTGGGTGCATCGGGCGCTGCAAATTCGTCCCAGGATTTGGAGCGATAGCCCTCGGTGGGCAGGCCCATTTCCCTGAGCGTATGGAGGGTCAGCGGATTGACCTGGCCCTTGGGCTGGCTGCCGGCCGAATAAGCGCGGAACTTGCCGCCCGGCAGGGCATTCATGATGGCCTCGCCCAATACGGAACGGGCCGAATTGCCGGTGCACAGGAACAGCACGTTGTAGACGCGGTCAGGGGTCTGGTCAGTCATGGGCGAACCTCCTCGGGAACGCAGCAGGGGGTGATATCCTGGATCAGCGGCGCGCAGAGTTCCGGGCGCCCGCCACAGCAATCATTGACCAGGTAGGACATGACGGCCCGCATGTGGTTGATCTCGGCGCGGTAGATGATCGTCCTGCCGTGCTTGTCGGAGGTGAGCAGGCCGGCGCGGGTCAATTGGGCGAGGTGCGTCGACATGGTGTTCTGCGGCACATCGAGCTGGCGGGCGATTTCGCCGGCCGGCAGGCCGTTGGGCTCATGCTCGACGACCAGCCGGAAGGCGGCGAGCCGGGTCGGTTGGGCGAGCGCGGAAAGCGCGTCAATGATCGCTGTATCATCCATATATCGGGATTTATCGATATATTGTGACAGTCGCAAGAC
>CBFGPB010000391.1:0-2089 GCA_965650545.1 uncultured Devosia sp.
TTGCGGAACCGCTCCAGCAACTGGTCGCGATAGGCGCCCAGGTCGACCCCCGGCATGTCCAGCGTCGGCATGGCCTCCTCGGTCATCAGCCCATGGATCAGCTTCACATAGGCCGCATCGCCCATGACCTCGGCAATGTACTCATAGCCACCCAGATAACCCGTATAGGCCATCGTCGAATGCGACCCGTTGAGCATGCGGAGCTTCATGTGCTCGAACGGCTCCACGTCTTTGACCATCTGGGCACCAACGGCCTCGAATGCCGGTCGGCCGCTGGGGAAATGGTCCTCGATCACCCATTGGGTGAAGGGTTCGGTCATGATCGGCCAGGCATCCTCCGCCCCGATCAGCGCCGCCACTTCCGCCCGGTCGGCATCGGTGGTCGAGGGCACAATCCGGTCCACCATGGTCGAGGGGAAAGCCACCTGCTTCACCCACTCACCCAGCTCCGCATCGCGCAATGCCGCAAATTTCGTCACGATGCGCTTGGCCGTTTCGCCATTATTGGGAAGGTTATCGCAGCTCATCACGGTGAACGGCTTGACGCCCGCCGCCTTGCGCCGTGCCAGGGCTTCCACCAGCATGCCCGGCGCCGATTTTGGCGTCTTCGGATTGGCCAGATCATGCACGATGTCGGCGTGCTTCTGGTCCAGTTCGCCGGTGGCAGGGTCGTGGCAATAGCCCTTTTCCGTGACGGTCAGCGACACGATGCGAATGGCGGGATCGGCCATCAGCGCCAACAGCTCATCGCGTTCCGTGTTGGCATCCATCACCCGGAGGATCGAGCCAATGACCCGCGGATGCGTACCGGCGGCATCACGCACCGCAATCGTATAGAGCCCGTCCTGCGGCTCGAGCGCCTCCTTGGTGTCCGGACGTCTGAGGCTCGCCCCGACAATGCCCCAGCTCGGGTCCCTGGCCAGCAGGTCATCGACATAGACGGCCATATGCGCCCGGTGAAACGCCCCGATGCCCAGATGCACAATGCCCGGCGTGACCTTGGCGCGATCATAGTCCGGCACTCGCGTCCCCGACGTGACCTGGGCGAGAGTGGTATTGCTAAGGCGTGCGCGGCTCACGGCGTGTCTCCCATCCTCGACGCGCCATCTTGTATGGAAGTTTGGCGCAGGTTAGAGCCTCTTTAGTGGGAAGCACTTGCCGGAGCAAGCCCACAGCGGCATAAGCCCACCACAGCTTTCGGAGGACAGGCCTTGACCAAGCGTATCGTCTCCATCGGGGAATGCATGATCGAGATGAGCGGAGGCGAGGACCGCAGCTACCGCCTCGGCTATGCCGGCGACACGCTCAACACCGCCTGGTATCTGCGCGCCCTGCTCGGCAAGGACTGGTCGGTCGACTACGTCACCGCCCTCGGCGAGGATCGCTATTCCAACGACATCCGCGCATTCCTCGATACCAACGGGATCGGCACCGGCCACATCCAGACCATTCCCAATCGCCGCCCCGGCCTCTACCTGATCCACCAGGAAAAGGGTGACCGGCACTTCACCTATTGGCGCGACACCTCCGCCGCCAAGCTGCTCGCCGACGACAAGCAGGCCTTGGCCAAGGCCGTCGAAGGTGCCGAACTCGTCTATTTCTCCGGCATTACCCTCGCCATACTCGCCCCGCGGGCCCGCGGTCGCCTCCTCGGGGCAATCGTCAAGGCGCGCGACAATGGCGCCAAGATCGCCTTCGACACCAATCTGCGCCCCGCCCTCTGGTCTTCGCCCCGCGTCATGGCCGGCGTTCTGACCGCAGCCGCCAGCCTCTGCGACATCGTCCTGCCCACCCATACCGACGAGGCCCCGCTCTTCGGCGACAAGACGGTGGACGACACCGCCGATCGCTATCTTGAACTCGGCGTCGAGGAAGTCGTGGTCAAGGATGGCAGCAAGGAAGCGCTGATCGCCACCGCCAGCGAGCGCGTCCGCATCGCCCCGCCCCCGGTCACCAATGTGGTCGACGCCACAGGCGCCGGCGACAGCTTCAACGGCGCCTATCTCTCGGCCCGCCTCAACGGCAAGTCCCTGCGCGAAGCCGCCGAAGCCGCCCACCGCACCGCCGGCATCGTCATCGGCCACAAGGG
>CBFGPB010000392.1:0-2085 GCA_965650545.1 uncultured Devosia sp.
TATGATGAGTATTTCAAGCGCAAGTGGGTCTACTATCTGAGCTATTGCGAAGCCGGTTTTGCCGAAGGCTCCATCGACGTCGGCATCTACCAGTACCGCCGGCCACAATAGTTGGCCCTCACTGCCTAGCCGATTCCTGAACCGCCCTCGGGCCTGACCCGGGGGCCTTGCAGTGATGGCATAACATGACTTGACCACTCAGCTTAGCAGGGTTAGTGAACGGCCATTGCTAAAACCTGACGGTCAAAACCATGTTTCGCATTCCCGGTCTCGTCCTTGCCGTGCTCGCCGCTACCGTGTTTCCCGCCTTCGCCGAAAGCTGGTCCTACACGGGCGGCGATGGCCAGACCGTCACCCTTGATGCCGCCCCGGTTCGGATCATTGCCAGCCAGGACGCAGCGGCCGGTCTGATTCCCCTCGGCATCCGTCCTGTCGGCATCTATGCCGATAGCGCGGTGGCCGACGCCAGGGCCCTGCAAGGCCTCGACCTCACCGGCATCGAGATCATCGGCCAGGCATGGGGCGAGGTCGACATTGAAAAGGCGGCAGCGCTTGAGCCCGATCTGATCGTCGCCGAGTTCTGGCCGCTCGAAGCCACCTGGTCGGGCGGTGACGATGTCGTCAACGCCCTCTCACCCCTGGCCCCCATCACCGGACCGGAGCAGGGCGCCTCCATCCTTACCCTGATCGAGGACTATGAGGACCTGGCCCAGAGCCTTGGCGCCGACTTGACCGCTCCCGCGATCTCCGCTGACAAGGCCACATTCGAAGCGGCGCTCGCCGACTTCAAGGCCGCTGTCGCCGCCAAGCCCGATCTGACGGCCCTGGCTGTCTGGGCCGGCGAGGACGCGCTCTACGTCGCGGCCACCGAGGGCTCTTCCGAGCTCATGGATTTTGCCAATTGGGGCCTTGAGCTCATCGATCCCGAGGTTGCCGATGACCGCGGCTATTGGGAAACCCTTTCCTGGGAACACGCCGACAAGTACCAGCCGGACTTGATCCTGGTCGACAACCGTTCCGCAGCTACCATGGAAACCGCACTCGCCCAGCCGACCTGGACCCTCATGAAGGCGGCCGAGGCCGGCCAGGTCACCGACTGGCCTGCCTTCTGGCTCCGCAACTATGCCGCCTATGCCAGCGAACTGGCCAAGCTGACCGCCGCCATCAAAGCCGCCGACGCCCACCTGGCGCCCTGATCGTCGCCATGGCCGAGGCGGTTTCGCACCACAGGCAGCACGCGGCCCGGCTCGCCGCCGGGCTGTTGGCACTGGGTGCGGCGCTCCTCGCCATTGTCACTCTGTCGCTTGCGACTGGCGCCCGCGCCATTCCCCTCGAAAATGTCTGGGCGGCGCTCACAGCCTTCGATCCCAATTCCACCGAGCACCGCATCATTTGGGACCTGCGCCTACCGCGCACCATTGTCGGCGTCCTGGTCGGCGCCGCGCTCGGGCTGGCCGGTGCCGTGCTCCAGGGGGCTACCCGCAATCCCCTGGCCGATCCGGCTATCCTTGGCATCAACGCCGGCGCGGCTCTTGGCGTGGTGCTCGGAGTCGCTGTTCTCGGCATGACCGACCTGTCCACCTATGTCTGGTTTGCCTTTGTCGGCTCCGGCGCGACCATGCTGGTCGTCTATGCGGTGGCCTCGCTGGGCCGGGAGGGGGCGACCCCGGTCAAGCTCGCGCTTGCCGGCGCCGCCATTACCGCCGTCCTGCACGCCATCATCAATGCCATCCTGCTCACCAGCCCCCGCACCCTGGATGAAGTACGTTTCTGGCAGGTCGGCTCGCTCGCCGGCCGCGATATCGACATTGTCCTCCAGGTCGCTCCCTTTCTCGCCATCGGCATGGCCTTGGCCCTCGCCACGGCCCGCCTGCTCGACGGCCTTTCCATGGGGGATGATGTGGCGAAGGCCCTTGGCCAGCGCATCGGCCTCTCGCGGGCCCTCGCCGGCCTGGCCGCCGTCGTCCTGGCCGGTGCCGCCACCGCTGCTGCCGGACCTATCGCCTTTGTCGGCCTTACCGTGCCCCATGTCGCCCGCGCAATCACCGGCCCCGGCTATCGCTGGATCCTGCCCTATTCCATGCT
>CBFGPB010000393.1:0-2060 GCA_965650545.1 uncultured Devosia sp.
TTGGCCTTGCGGTCGTCCATCTCGGCCCATTCGCGGTCGCCCGGTGCCATGACCCTGCCGCCTTCGCGGACCGTGGAGCCGCGCAGACCGGCGAGGTAGCGCAGCATGGCCGCGCCGAACAGTTCCCTGCCGGCAAACTTCTCCGGATCGATGACCAGCACGAAATGGCCCATATTGCGGGGTGTCGATATGTCGTCGCCGCCATACATGGGGATGAAGTCCGCATCGAGCGTTGTGCCCGTGAGCAGCGCCGAGAACAGCGTCGCCACGCCAGCGAGGCCCGCGCCCTTGTAGCCGAAGTCCACGCCGCCCAGCGGCAGCAGCATTTCGGCGGCATAGGGATCGGTCGTCGGCTCGCCCTCGGGCGTGGCTGCCACGCCTTCGGGCAGGGCCTTGTCGAGCGAGCGATGCAGCATGACCCGGTTGAGCGGAATGGAACTGGTGGCCATGTCCAAGAGCCATGGCCGCTGCCCTGGCACCGGCGCGGCAAAGGCCAGCGGATTGGTGCCGTGGAATTTCTGCGCACCATCGAAAAGGGCGACAACCGAGTCGGTATTGGTGGTGGCAAAGGCGACAAAGCCCTGTTCCGCTGCCGCCAGCGCATAGGCACCCGCCGCACCCAGATGCGAGGAATGCTGGACGCCCACCGCGCCGACCCCGGCCTCGCCGGCAAGCACTATGCCGACCTCAACGGCCTTGTAGGCGGCGTAATGCCCGAGACCATCATCACCATGAACCATGGCGCTTCCAGAGCCGCGCTTTTCGACCGAAAGCTGCGGATTCTTGTTGAGCCGTCCGCCGCCCAGCATCCGGCAATAGTGAGCGGTCAAGCGCACGCCATGGCTATCGATGCCCATACGCGAGGCATGCAGCATGGCGCGAACGGCTGCCCCGCGGGATTCGGCGCTTGCCCCTGCCCCGGCCAGGCGCGTGTCGACGCGGTCGGCAAGCAGCGCTTCGGGGAAACGGGGGGTATCACTCTGCACGACACATCACTCCTCTGTACCTCATCCTAAGCCTGTCGGAGGACGAGGTCGCGGCCACACGGTCCACTGACCCCGTGGTTCAACAAGCTCACCATGAAGTCTGCTTGTACCCGGTGTCCACCTTCATGCCGGCAACGCATGACCCTCACACCAACTTTGTGCTGGCACCGCGCGCCCAGCGGGCTATGCTGAAATCGAACAGTTGAGACTGCCCCATGCCCAACCCGCCCGATCCCATCACCCGCAATCTCTGGCACGTGGTTGCCGCCACCGACGAATTGCCCATTGGCCTGGTCGAGACCACGCTGCTGCTCGACACGCGTCTCGCCATGACCCGCGACCATGACGGGGAACCTGTCGTCTGGCTGCGCGGCGACGAAGAACAGGGCGATGAGGTCGACCCCGAGGACATTGTCGAGCGCCTGCCGGTCCGCACCGCCTATGGCTATACCTGGACCTGCCTCGGCACGCCGTCGGCCGAGCTCTTCCCGATCCCGGAATTTGCCGAACCGGATCGCGTCAACATGAGCTGCGGCTCCATCGGAATCCACGTCTCGGCCCCGCGCGCGGTGGAGAATTTCCTCGACATGGGCCACTTCCCCTATGTCCACACCGACATCCTCGGCGCCGAGCCGCATACCGAGGTCAAGGAATATGACGTCGAAGTCTCCGAGGAGCGCGACGAGGTCCTGGCCACGAAATGCCGCTTCATCCAGCCACGCGCTGCCAAGTCGGCCCAGGGCGCGATGGAGGTGGAATATGTCTATCGCGTGCCCCATCCCTTCTGCTCGGTGCTCTACAAGTCCTGTCCCGAAGACGAGAGCCGCCGGGACGTCATCGGCATTTTCCTTCAGCCCATGACCGAGGAGCGCTGCCGGGCGCATCTCTTGCAGTCGATGATCGACTCGCATTCGACCATCACTGATCTCAGGCGCTTCCAGCAGACCATCTTCGGCCAGGACAAGCCGATCCTCGAGAACCAGTATCCCAAGAAGCTGCCGCTCGACCCGCGTGCGGAGACCCCGATCCGCGCCGACAAGAGCGCCATCGCCTATCGCCGCTGGCTGAGCCAGA
>CBFGPB010000394.1:0-2035 GCA_965650545.1 uncultured Devosia sp.
GCAGCGCTTCTCCGACGCCATGCAGTTTCCCATCATCCCTTGCGATCTCTGCGGCTCGCAGGACGGGCTTCAGCGCAATGTCACCAAGGCCATGCTCAACGACATGGAAAAGGCCATGCCCGGCCGCAAGGACGTGATGATCCGGGCGCTGGGCAACATCAATCCCAGCCACATGCTGGACCCTAAGCTTTTCGACTTTGCCACCTTGAGCCGGCGCGAGGCCTAGCCCTTGAGCAATCTGGGCCATTTGATCGGGGAGGTTCATGCGGAACTGTCGTCGCGCCTGGGCGAAGGCAAGGTTGCCGACTATATCCCGGAGCTGGCCAAGGTCCCGATCGATCGGCTCGGCATAGCGGTAGCGACGGTCCAGGGAGAGGTCTTTACCGCGGGCGATGCGCTTGAGCCGTTTTCGATCCAGAGCATTTCCAAGCTCTTCACGCTCACGCTGGCCCTGGGGACGGTCGGCGACAGCCTGTGGACGCGGGTGGGCCGTGAACCCTCGGGCAACCGCTTTAATTCCATCGTGCAGCTCGAATACGAGCAAGGGCGGCCGCGCAACCCGTTCGTCAATGCCGGCGCCATCGCCGTCACCGACCTGATTTTGGCTGGCTATCGGCCCAAGGAGGCCATTGGCGAGATCATGCGTTTCGTGCGCTTCCTCGCTGGCGACGACACTATCGTCATTGATGCCGATGTGGCCCGGTCGGAACGCGAAACCGGGTTCCGCAATTTCGCGCTGGCGCAGTTCATGCGCTCGTTCAACGTCATCACGCATCCGGCCGAGGAAGTGCTGGGGGTCTATTTCCACCATTGCGCCATCGCCATGAACTGCGCGCAACTGGCGCGTGCAGGCCTGTTCCTCGCCGCCAAGGGGCACAATCCGATCACCGGGCACAGCGTCGTTTCGGCGGCCCGGGCCCGGCGCATCAATTCGCTGATGATGATGTGCGGGCATTATGACGGCTCGGGCGACTTTGCCTTCCGGGTTGGCCTGCCGGGCAAGAGCGGCGTGGGTGGAGGAATCATCGCGGTCGTGCCGGGTGTTTGCACCGTCGCTGTATGGTCGCCTGGCCTCGATGGCAACGGCAATTCGCTGATCGGCACGGCCGCATTGGAATTGCTGGCGCAACGGGTCAATTGGTCAGTTTTCGAATGAAGCAAGGATAGAACGTGCCCAAAATCGACATCATGGCGCTCGCCCATGTCCTGCGCGATGCCTCCCGCCAGGAGTCGCTGCCGCGCTTTCGTCGCCTCGAAGCGTCCATGGTGCAGACCAAGACCTCCGCCATTGACCTCGTGACCGAGGCCGATGTCGCGACGGAAGAGGCGATCAAGGCCCGGCTTGCCCAGACCATGCCCGAGGCGCTGTTTGTCGGCGAAGAATCGGTGGCGTCCGATCCGGCACTTCTCGACCGCCTGGCCGATGCCGACCTTGCCGTGGTCGTCGATCCCATCGATGGCACGGCCAATTATGCCGCCGGACTGCCGCTCTATGCCTGCATGGCCGCAGTGGTCGCGGGAGGCGAAACCGTCGCCGGCCTCATCTATGATCCGATGGGCGACGACTGGGTCATGGCCGAAAAGGGCAGCGGCGCCTGGCTGCGCCGCCCCGGTGGCGAGGCGGTGCGGCTCAGCGTCGGCCCGGCATTGCCGCTGCCGGACATGGTGGGCATGGCCTCGGTCGCCTACATGCCCAAAGAGTCGCGGGCGCAGGTGCTACAGAACACCGACAAGGTCCGGCTTCTGTCCAACTTCCGCTGCGCCGGTCACGAATACCGCACCTTTGCTTCAGGTCACGGGCAGTTCCTCTGCTACAATAAGCTGATGCCCTGGGACCACCTGGCCGGTACGTTGATCAGCCAGGAAGCGGGTGGCTACGCCGCGCGGCTCGACGGCACCCCTTACCTGCCCAGCCACGTTGATGGCGGCCTGCTGGTCGCGGTGGACCGCGAGAGCTGGGCCGATTTGCGGCGCGAGGTGTTCACCTTCTAGGCGACCACGGCGCGGGCTGCCGCCTCCAGCGCGCCGGGTCCAT
>CBFGPB010000395.1:0-2019 GCA_965650545.1 uncultured Devosia sp.
TGGGCTGGCGCACGATGGCGCGGCCGATGGCGACGCGCTGGCGCTGGCCACCGGAAAGCTGGCCGGGGCGGTGCTGCAAACGGCTTTCAAGCTGGAGCACCTTGGCGGCGGCCTGCACGCGCTTGTCGACTTCAGCCTGCGGCAGTTTTTCGACGCGCAGCGGGAAGGCGATGTTCTCGTAGACCGTCATATGCGGATAGAGCGCATAGGACTGGAACACCATGGCGATGCCGCGCTGCACGGGGGGCAGGTCGTTGACGACATTGCCGCCGATCTCGATCTCACCGGCGCTGACGTCTTCGAGACCCGCGATCATGCGCAGGAGGGTGGACTTGCCGCAGCCCGAAGGGCCGACGAAGACCACGAATTCACCTTCGCTGACATCCAGATCGATGCCCTTGATGATGCGGGCTTCGTTGAAGGATTTCTCGAGGCGCTTGAGGCTCAGCTGCGACATGGTTCGCGTCTCCGGGCACGGAAATTGGGAAGGGTGCCGCCGCCCCGAAGGGCGACGGCCAGGTCAGGAGGACCTTACTTGTACTGCTCGAGCTCGGCGGCGGCCTTTTCGAGGGCAGCCTGGGGCTCGGCGGCGCCGGTGACGACCGACTGGACCATTTCGATCATGACGTTCTGCAGACCGATATAGTCGGTGAACAGCGGCTCGGGACCACCGAATTCGATACCGTCGAGGAACGGCTTCCAGTACGGGGTTTCGGCAACCAGCTCATCGGAGTGGATCGGACGCAGCGGGGTCAGGCCCTGGGCCATTTCGGCATTCCACTGACGCTCGCCTTCGGTCAGGAACTTGGCGAGGCTGATGGCCTGCTCTTCGACGCCGGTCCCCTTGAAGACGGCGAGGGCGTCGGTGATCAGCAGGGTGCCGGGACCCTTGGCATCGGGGCCGAGCGGCAGCGGGGCAACGCCCCAGTTCATGCCGGCTTCTTCAGCGCGGAGGGCTGCGCCGACCGAAGCTTCGATCATGGCAACGCCACCATCGAGCCAGATGGCACGGACTTCGTTCTGCTCGTAGGCAGTCGGGCCTTCTTCGGAATAGGGCACGATGTCCTTGAGGGCGGTGAGGGCCGCCAGGACCTGCGGGGAGTTGAGGGTGATGTTGCCGTCCGCGTCGATCACCGAACCGTCATTGGTGTAAACCCAATGGAGGAACTGGTGCATGGTGTTGTCGAAGGTCTTGGCGACAAGGCCATAACCGGCAGCGTCGGTGTTCTCGGTGATCTGCTTGGCGAAAGCGATCTTTTCTTCCCAGGTCTTGGGCGGGGTTTCCGGATCGAGGCCAGCGGCTTCGAACAGGTCCTTGTTCCAGAACAGGGCCTTGGTGGAGAAGGCCACCGGAACGCCCCACTGGGTGCCGTCGAAGGTGACGGTATCGGGCACGTAGTTGTAGTAGGAGGCCTTTTCCTCGTCGGTCATCGGCACCGGAACGATCAGGTCGTTCTGGGCGAACTGCTTGAGGGTGCGCGAGCCGACATAGGCCAGGGCAACCGGTGTGCCGGCAGCGGCCAGCGTCGTCACCTTGTCCTGGCACTGGCCCCAGCCCACGATCTCGGGCACGACCTTGAAGCCGGGATTGGCAGCTTCCCACTCGGCAAAGCTCTCGGCATAGCCGGCGGTCAGCTCGTCACCGCAGTTGATGAAGGTGATTTCCTTGTCCTGGGCAAAGGCTGCCGGAGCAGCGCCGGCCAGAGCCAGCATGGACACGGCCATCAAACCGAATGTCTTTTTCACTTGGTAGTCTCCCTTGAAAGTGGGCCCCTCGGCCCTTCCGGAGCCGGCCAGCGCGAGGCGCTGGACGATCTCCAATCCCGTGGTTGGCACTTCCCTGATCCGGAGCCCGGGGGAAGCGCTTCGTTTACTGCTTCACGGCACCGGCGGTGAGACCGGCGACGAGATAGCGCTGCAGGAACACGATGACGATCATGACCGGCAGGATTCCGACGAAAGACGCCGCCATCAGCTCGTTCCAGATCACTTCCTGCTTGCCGAAGAAGGCAAAGAGCC
>CBFGPB010000396.1:0-1987 GCA_965650545.1 uncultured Devosia sp.
TCTTCATTGCTTTCATGGACTGGGAAAAGTTCGATCTTTGGCGGGCCTTTGCCGGACTGGGACAGCCAGAGGGCGCTGCCGGGACCATTGCGCCCTTCCAACTGGCCAGTTTCGGCGCGGCCTCTGCCGTGATCCTGGCGCTGATGACCCAGATTGGCGAGCAGGTGGACTTCCTGCGCTTCCTGCCGGCCGAAGGCGCGCCGAAGTGGCGGCACAAGCTGGGGATATTCCTCGCCGGGGCCGGCTGGGTGGTGGTTGGGGCGCCAAAGCTGATTGCGGGGTCGTTCCTGGCCTTTCTCGCATTGTCAGCTGGCGTGTCCCCGGAACACGCCTCGGAGCCGGGATATATGTATGCCGTGGCCTTCGGCTACATGATCCCCAACGAGGTCGTGGCGCTACTGCTGATGGCCGTGTTCGTGGTCGTGAGCCAGCTCAAGATCAACGTCATGAACGCCTATGCCGGGTCGCTCGCCTGGTCGAACTTCTTCTCGCGGCTGACCCATAGCCATCCGGGGCGCGTGGTCTGGCTGCTGTTCAACGTGGCCATTGCGCTGTTGCTGATGGAGTTGGGTATCTATCGGCTGCTGGAAGAGACCCTGGGCATTTTTTCGATCATCGCCATGGCCTGGCTGTGTACGATCTCGGCGGACCTGTTCGTCAACAAGCCGCTGGGGCTGGCGCCCCCGGGCATCGAGTTCAAGCGCGCCCATCTTTATGACATCAACCCGGTCGGCGTCGGCTCCATGCTGATCTCGGCGACGATTGCGCTGACCGCACATTTCGGGGCTTTTGGGGAGACCGCGGCGGCGCTGGCGCCCTATATCGCACTGGTTGTCTGCTTCATTGCCTCGCCGACCATCGCGTGGGCCACCAAGGGGCGGTACTATCTCGCCCGCAAGCCGCGCAAGTCATGGGCGGAGAAGCCGTCGCTGACCTGCTCGATCTGCGAGCACCCCTTTGAACCCGAGGACATGGCCTGGTGCCCGGCCTATGCAGCGCCGATCTGTTCGCTCTGCTGTTCGCTCGATGCGCGCTGCCACGACATGTGCAAGCCGCACGCGCATTTCCGCGCACAGACGCATACCGTCGCATCGTCCATCCTGCCCCAATGGGCCATTGAGAGGCTGCAATCGCGGCTGGGGCGCTTCGGCATCGCCATGGCCTCGGCGCTGGCCATCCTCAGCGGCATGCTGGGGCTCATCTACTATTTCGCCAGCCGCTCGGCGCCGCATACGTCCGAAGTGGTTGGGGGCACGCTGCTGGTGGTGTTCTTCGTGCTCGCTGTCGCGGCGGGGGTGATGACCTGGTTCCTGGTGCTGGCCCATGACAGCCGACTGGTGGCCGAGGAGGAAAGTTCGCGCCAGAACACGCTGTTGCTCAAGGAAATCGACGCGCATTCCAGAACCGACGCCGAGTTGCAGCGCGCCAAGGAAAAGGCAGAGGCGGCAAACCAGGCCAAGAGCCGCTATGTTGTGGGCCTCAGCCACGAATTGCGGACGCCGCTCAATGCGGTCATGGGCTATGCGCAGATCCTCGAGCGCGATGCGCAACTGCCGGAGAACCGGCGCGGATCGGCGCAGGTGATCCGGCGCAGCGCCGAGCACCTATCGGGGCTGATCGACGGGCTGCTCGATATTTCCAAGATCGAGGCGGGGCGGCTGCAGGTCTATTCCAACGAAATCAATATCCAGGATTTTCTCGACCAGATCGTCGACATGTTCCGCCTGCAGGCCGAGGCCAAGGGGCTGGAATTCCGCCATTCGCGCGCCGATGCACTGCCCGCCTATGTGCGGACCGATGAGAAGCGGCTGCGGCAGATCCTCGTCAACCTGCTTTCCAATGCCATCAAATTCACTTCGGCGGGCCATGTCCGTTTCGATGTCGGATACCGCATGCAGGTGGCAACCTTTACTGTCGAGGACAGTGGCAGCGGCATTTCGCCGGATGATCTCGACCACATTTTCGAGCCCTTTGTGCGCGGCGAGGC
>CBFGPB010000397.1:0-1971 GCA_965650545.1 uncultured Devosia sp.
CGCGTCCGCATCGAGGATATCCTCAAGATCGTGTCGCGCCACTACAAGGTGCCGCGCAACGAACTGCTCTCGGCCCGCCGCTCGCGGGACGTGGTCCGCCCGCGCCAGATCGCCATGTATCTGGCCAAGGCCCTGACCAGCCGCTCGCTGCCCGAAATCGGGCGCCGCTTCGGTGGCCGTGACCACACCACGGTCCTCCACTCGGTCCGCAAGGTCGAGCAGATGATCAAGGACGATCTGGAACTGGGCCAGGAAATCGAACTCCTGAAGCGCATGCTGGAGGAATAGGCGCGGCTCGCGCCTTCCTTCGGTCGAATTGGCCGGGCAAGGATCGGTAATGTTTCGTTTCCTTGCCCGCGTTGTCCTCGCCCTCGCCCTTCTTGCTCCTGCCGCCGCCCAGGATGCGCCCCCCCAGCCCCTTACACCCGAGGCGCTGGCGGCGCAGAATCTTGCCATAGCCACATCGGTTCAGCAGCAGTTGCTGACCTGCTGGCGCCTGCCACCCGGCTATGAGGATCGATCCATTTCGGTGGGCCTGGCCTTTCTGGGTGACGGGACGCTGGATGGCGACCCCTATGTCGAACTCGAGAGTGTCCGCACGGCCGGGAAGTACCCGGTCCTGATGCAATCGATCATCCAGGCCATTGTCGACTGCCTGCCCTTCGAGGGCCTCGAGGCGCTGGGCGCCCTGCCGGGCGAACGCTTTGACATCACGGTGCATTTCCAGAGCTGATTCCACAGCTAGGGTGCGACCAGAAGCCCGCTGGCCTTGCCAATCCCTTATGAAACTGTAAACGTCCCAGCCCCGGCTAGATGCCGGGTTTTGCCGCCGCGTATGCCCAGGAAGATGAACTCGATGAAAGTCACGCTCGAACGCAATCATCTGCTCAAGTCGCTGAGCCATGTGCATCGGGTGGTTGAACGCCGCAATACCTACCCCATCCTGGCCAATGTGCTGTTCAAGGCCAGCGACGACCGCGTCGAACTGCGCGCCACCGACCTCGATATCGAGGTGACCGAAAGCGTGCCGGCCATGGTCTCGACGCCCGGCTCGACTACGGTGCCGGCGCATACGCTCTACGAAATCGTCCGCAAGCTGGCCGACGGCGCCGAAGTGCGGCTGGAGACCGATGGCGGCGAGAACATGGTCCTCACCTCCGGCCGCTCGCGTTTCAACCTCGCCTGCCTCTCGCCCGACAGTTTTCCGGACCTCAAGTCCGGCGCCTTTGCGCATGAATTCGATATTGCCGCGGCTTCGTTGCGTGAACTGATCGAGCGCACCCAGTTCGCCATCTCGAACGAAGAGACGCGTTACTATCTCAACGGCATCTACTTCCACGCCGTCGACAATTCCGCCCAGGGTCCGCTGTTCCGCGCCGTGGCCACCGACGGACACCGCATGGCGCGCGCCGAAATCGCCGCGCCGGCTGGCGCGCAGGGGATGACCGGCATCATTGTTCCGAAAAAGACCGTGGGCGAGGTGCAGAAACTGCTCGATGGCGTCGATGGCGACGTGCATGTCGAGGTCAGCGACACCAAGATCCGCTTCACGGTCGGCCCTGTCGTGCTGCTCTCCAAGCTCATCGAAGGCACTTTCCCCGACTATGACCGGGTGACGCCCAAGAACAACGACAAGCAGATGCTGGTCGACAAGGCTGGCTTTGCCATTGCGGTGGATCGCGTCTCGACCATTGCCTCGGATCGCGGCGGCAAGGCCGTGAAGCTCTCGGCCAAGGATGGCCTGCTGGAACTGTCGGTGACCAATCCCGACCACGGCACAGCCTCCGAGGAAGTGGCGGTGGATTTCGATACCGACGGCTTCGAGATCGGCTTCAATGCAAGGTACCTGCTCGACATCATCACCCAGATCCGCTCCGAGAGCGCGGTGTTCCTCTTCAACGACGCCAATTCTCCCACTCTGGTGAAGGAAGAGGGCGAGGCCAGCGCGCTTTACGTGCTGATGCCGATGCG
>CBFGPB010000398.1:0-1965 GCA_965650545.1 uncultured Devosia sp.
GCCGTCTTGCCATGGGCGAGGCCCTTGAAACGGGCAAAGACTTCCGCCTCCGCCTTGGCGTCGAGGGCTGCCGTGGGCTCGTCGAGGATGATCAGCTCGGCGTCGCGCATATAGGCGCGGGCAATGGCCACTTTCTGCCATTCGCCCCCAGAGAGGTCGCGCCCCTCGCGGAAAAGGCGCCCCAATTGCTGATCATAGCCCTTGGGCAGCTTGCCGATAACGCCATTGGCCAGGCTCTGCTCGGCGGCCCGGTCGATGCGGGGCTGGTCCTCGCGGGCGGTGATGCGGCCCACCGCGATATTGTCACGGGCGGTGAGCGAATAGCGGATGAAATCCTGGAAAATGACGCCGATGTTGGCGTGAATATCGTTGAGCGAAAGGTCGCGCAGGTCGATCCCGTCAATAGTCACCCGCCCCTCGTCTGGGTCGTAGAGGCGGGTGAGGAGCTTTACGATCGTCGTCTTGCCCGCGCCGTTCTCGCCCACCAGCGCGAGGGTTTCGCCGGCCTTGAGTTCAAAGCTCAGGTTGCGCAGGGCCCAGGTATCGGTGTCCGGATAACGAAAGCCGACATTTTCGAAGCGGATGCCCTGGCGCATCGGTGAGGGGAAAGGTTTCGGGTTTGCGGGGGAGAGGATGGCCGGCTCGATCTCGAAGAAGGAGAAGAGATCATCGAGATACATGGATTGCCCGGCAATCTGGGTGAAGCCCAGGAGGATGGCCTGGAAAAGGCCGTTGAGCCGCAGGAAGGAGCCGGAGAGAAAGGCCAGATCGCCGATGGTGAACTCGCCGGTCACGGTGCGCCAGACGATGAAACCATAGGCGGCGTAGTAGGTGAGCGTGGAGATGGCGGAGAAGATGGCGCCCCAGAAAGCGCGCTGCCGGGCAACGCGGGTGTTCTCGACAAATATGGTGTGGGCGAGCCGCCGGAAACGCTCGACGAGAAAATCGCCGAGGCCGAAGAGCTTGATCTCCTTGGCGGTTTCGGGCGTGGCGCCGATATAGCGGATATATTCCAGTTCCCGCCGTTCGGGCGTGCGCCAGCGTGAGATCCAATAGGCAAGCTGGTTGAACCTCGTCTCACCCAGAACCGCTGGCATGAACGAGATGGGGAGCAGCAGGATGAGCCAGGGCGCGTAGATGAAGAGGCCCGCCGCCAGGGTGGCGACGGTGATGACATTTTGCGCCTGGCCGAAGAGGACCGAGAGGAGCGCATTGCGTCCAGCGGCCTGGCGGCGGGCGCGCTCCAGCCGGTCCTGGTATTCAGCGCTTTCGAAATGCCTCAAATCCAGCCGCGCGGCATGGGCCATCAGGTCCATGCTCATCTGGTTGGAATGGAGTTCGCTGAGGATGGAATCGACCAGGTTCATGCCGCGGTTGATCACGTCGATACCGATGACCAGCGCCAGTTCGAGCAGCAGCAGCATGAGGATGTGATTGAGTTCGCCGCTTGCCCACCAGTCGGCAAAGCCGGGGCCGGGCGGGGTGATGCCCGTGAGGCGCACCACGTCGTCGATGATCAGCTTGCCCACCCAGAGCATGGCAATGGGTTGCAGCGCACCGAGCAGCCGGAGGCAGACGCTGGCAATGGCGAGCGGCGGGCTCGTATGCCAGATCTGGACCAAGAGACGCCCGAGCAGCCTGAAATTCTCAAGCTGTTCGCGGAAGGTCGGGGCGGTTTCGGGAAGTGGCGGCGGGCGCCGTCCGGGGAGATCGGTCATGGCGCCAATGTAGTGTGTCGCATGGGCGCCGGGAATAGGGACAAGCGATTGCCCCGATTACCTTTTGGAGAGCCTGGACCGGCGATCAGGGCAGGTTGCGCAGGAAGGATGCGAGGTCGGCGGTGACGTGATGAACATGCGGGCCGGTCGAGCGGCCCAGCTCCCAGGCCTCGACCTGGTCATGCGCGAAGTCTTCGCCGGCGACGACCTGAACGGTCGCCATGCCGACCTCGTGCGGGACGACGAG
>CBFGPB010000399.1:0-1958 GCA_965650545.1 uncultured Devosia sp.
CTGCCACGCATATTCCACCCCTGCCAGGCGCGCCAAAGTGCGGTGGAACAGCTCGTCGAGCTGGTGGAAGCGGCGGCTGTCATTGGCCGCGGAGGCGGCCTCCTGGTCGGCAATCAACCCAGCCAGGATATCCTTGACGTCGGGGCCGGGATTGCCGGCAACCCGGCGGATGATTTCGACCTCGATGCTTTCGCGGATGAAGCGGCTTTGCCGCACCCCGTCGGGCGAGATCTTCTTGACCACGGTGGCACGCTTGGGGCGGATCAGCAGGAGCCCCTGCTGCGCCAGGCGAATGAAGGCCTCGCGCACGGGCTGGCGCGACACCCCATAGCGCGCGGCAATGTCGCTTTCCGAGATCACGTCGCCGGGCTTCAATACCATGCTGACAATATCGTCGCGCAGCGCCCCCACGACCCGAAACGCGATCGTCCCCTCGATCCCCTCGCCCACCTTGGCTCCATTGCGGCCTGATTCCATGCCCCGACCATGGGACGGATGGGTCGCCTGGCGCTTGCCTCGTTTGCTGTCTTCCACAGATTTCTGGCCTCTCCTGCGCCGCAAACCGCGGGTTTGCACAACCTTTCCCACCCGCCCCGGCTCCCGGGCACCCTTCCACCCAAAATTACCGAAAGAAACTGTACAATCTCTCCATCTTGTATGGTAGATCATTTTCACGCCGCCCGACCGGGGTGGACCGCAGTGAATTTTCGATAGACCGGAGAGACAAACCAATGGCCAAGACCTACGCGCTCGTGGGGACCGGGGGTCGCGCCCGCATGTTCTATGAGGCGATCCTGGGGCCGCACCGCGAACAGTCCCGGCTGGTGGCGCTCTGCGACACCAATCAGGTGCGCATGGACTTCACCAACAGGGTGATCGTCGAGGAACTCTCCGGCGCGGCCGTCCCCACCTATAAGGCTGCCGAATTTGCCCGCATGATCGCCGAGCAGAAGCCCTCGACCATCATCGTCACCTCGATCGACCGCACCCACCACCACTATATCATCGCCGCGCTCGAAGCCGGTTGCGACGTGATCACCGAAAAGCCGATGACCACGGACCCCGAAAAGTGCCAGGCCATCCTCGACGCCGTCGAGCGCACCGGCAAACAGGTCCGCGTCACCTTCAACTACCGCTACGCGCCGCACAATTCGGCCCTGCGCGAACTCATCGCCGAAGGCGCCATCGGCAAGGTCACGTCCGTGCATTTCGAGTGGCTGCTCGATACCCGCCACGGCGCCGACTATTTCCGCCGCTGGCACCGCGACAAGCGCAATTCCGGCGGCCTCATGGTCCACAAGTCGACCCACCACTTCGACCTGGTCAATTTCTGGCTCGGCACCGAGCCCGACACGGTCTTCGGCATGGGCGATCTCAAGTTCTACGGCCGCGCCAATGCGGAGGAACGTGGTGTCTACACCCCCTATACCCGCACCACCGGCGTCGAGGCCGCCAAGGACGATCCCTTCGCCATCGACCTCACCTCGAACCCCGTCCAGAAGGGTCTCTACTGGGATGCCGAGAAGGAAGACGGCTACCAGCGCGATCAGAACGTCTTCGGCGACGGCATTTCCATCGAGGACACGATGAATGTCATCGTCCGCTATCGCAACAGGGCGGTGATGACCTATTCGCTCTACGCCTACGCCCCCTGGGAAGGCTTCAACGTCGCCATCAACGGCACGGGCGGCCGGCTCGAGCTCACCGTGCACGAAAATTCCTACATCAATGCCGGCGCCGGCTCGGAAACCGAAGGCGCTGCCAAGGGCGTAAAACTCTACCACTTCCCGCTGCATGGCGAGCCGCGCGTCGTTCCGGTCAAGCATGGCGAAGGCGGCCATGGCGGCGGCGACAAGATCATGCTCGAAGAAATCTTCGGCAACGCCACGCCGCGCCCCGGCTACGGCGCCAACCACCGCGACGGCGCCCTCTCCATCCTCACCGGCATCGCCGCCAAC
>CBFGPB010000400.1:0-1958 GCA_965650545.1 uncultured Devosia sp.
CTCGCCGTCTCACGCCTATGGATTCACGTATCCCGCGACCTGAAACTCTAAGCGAGCACCAGGCATTCCCGGGGGAAAGACCAGAGTCACCGTCCGGCGCGATTGAGCCGGAGAATAGTCGAGCGTCACTTGTCGCCAAGACACGCCATCGGACGTGCCAGCAACCTCTACGGAGGCGGCGGTCGCATGGCCGTCATTTCGCACTTCAACCACCACTACCTCGCCTGAGACTGCCTCACGTCGTTCAACGATATGCAGGCTTAGCTCCGGTTTGCCCTCGGTCCTGGTCACCGCTTCGTAACAAAGAAAGCCGGCAACCGCGAGGATAACGAGGCCCGAACATGCGCCCAATACCCACTCGATCCTGTGGGTGTTCGACTTGCTGTCTCTTCTGTTCGCACCGGTCCGGGCTGCTCTCGAAGGAGATTTCGCCGAGGCGCCTGCATTCTTTGCCATGGAGCTCTCCTAAAGGATCAACCGCGCTGCGGCGGCGCCGATCGCAGCGGGAAAACCCAGGACTATGGCGGCCCGCACGACCTGCTCGATCCCGTGGCCCTCCAGGCGCGCGAATGTCCAGAGGGCATAAATCGCGATGCTCAGCGCCAGGACATACCCGACAAACGTGAAGCGGAGGACGGGATCCCACCAGGGCTTGCCGCTCGGCCGACTTGTTCCGCCCTTGAAGCCGGAGGCGTAGACAAAGCCATGCATGATCACCAAGGATGTTAGCAGCAGGGCAAGGCTGTGCCACGACGTCATGTCATAGGCAATCAGAACCATTTCTTCGGTAGGCGCGATATTGAGGCTGAGGAAGAGAGCGCCGACCATCATGACTCCCAGTTCCGCAAAGTAGCCGGGCTCCTCCTTATCCTTTTCGGCATTTTCACCAAGCTGGCTCCGGGCCAGCAAGGCCCCCAGCGCTGCGGGTACTGTCTGAAGCACGACGATGGCAGTCATTTCAGAAAACGAGGTTTGGGCGTCGATAACTCCGAGAACGGTCAGGACAAGCCCGCTCACGACAAGGCCGACGCCGTAGGCAAGAAGCGTGTCGCGAAGATCATCCTGCCAGCCCCAGGTGCGCTCGAAACCGACATGATGCGACAGGAACATCAGCATTGGAAAGCTCAGTGCGAGCAGCAAAAGGATCCGCCAGCGGTCGAGGTAGAGGCCCAGTTCCCACAATTCCATGGTCATGAGCATAGGCAGCCCGAAGATCAGTGCGCCGGCAGCCGCGCGGCCAAGATCAAGCATCAGCGCTCTACGGGACGATTGGCTTATCGGCGATTGTGGCGAGATGTCTGCTCTCCTATCAAGGACAACACATGTCCGCTCCGGACAACGTTGATGCGGCGTATTGGCTCCGGCGTGCCACTTCCCCTGCGCGTTTAGTCTGCCGCGCGCATCACGCCGAGCCATAGACTTGGAACGTATGCCTGACCTCGGACATTGGCTCACAAGGAGGCCAACATGACCGATAGTTTTTCTATGCAGTACCCCCACCATCACTATCCTGCTCCGCCTTTCCCCCGCCAGCCGCAGCCGTCCGGCATTGTTGAGAAGATGCAGCCAGCTCCCGATTATTGCGACGGCAGCTACATTACCGGCGAGGTCTTTGGCGTCACCGGCGGCAAGGGCATAGCATAGGTGCGCCATGGCCAGAATGGTGACAGGCGAACAGCTTCGCGCCGACATCGACGCCGGCAGGACGGGTGACAAAGTCGCCCATACAGATCCTGCCGCCGCACCGCTCGTAACCGACGCTGAAGCGGGGGGAGACAGCACGCCATTTCCCTCGGAACGCCGACCGACAGCCCATGAGCGGAAGCGACACTGGGGCGGCCTCACCTTCTACATCATTGCAACGGGGACGATTGCCGCGTTCGTCATCGCCCTCGCCTGGGCGATGAGCCAGGGTGCGAGGGCGGAGGCGGCTTCATGGCACCCACCTGCTGCGTGGC
>CBFGPB010000401.1:0-1951 GCA_965650545.1 uncultured Devosia sp.
CTGCAGCGCCCGAAGCGCTTCTTCGGCGCCGCGCGCAATATCGAGGATGGTGGCTCGCTGACCATCATCTCCACCGCGCTGATCGATACCGGCTCGCGCATGGATGAAGTGATCTTCGAAGAGTTCAAGGGCACCGGTAACTCGGAAATCGTCCTCGACCGCAAGGTCGCCGACAAGCGCGTCTTCCCGGCCATCGACATCAACAAGTCGGGCACCCGTAAGGAAGAGCTGCTGGTCGAGCCGGATATCCTGCGGAAGATGTATGTGCTGCGCCGCATCCTCAACCCGATGGGCACGATCGATGCGATGGAATTCCTCACCGACAAGGTCCGCCAGACCAAGACGAATTCCGACTTCTTCGACTCGATGAACACCTAAGGCCTTCGGAGCCCGGAGATCATGCGGACGGGCGACACCATCATGGCGCTCTCCTCCGGCTCCCTGCCGGCCGGGGTCGCTGTCATTCGGCTGTCCGGGCCGCTGGTCCGGACCGCGCTCGAGGCGTTGACGGGTGGCGTTCCGAGGCCGCGTCAGTTGAGTCTCCGCCATATCGGGCAAGCCCAGAGGCTCGATCAGGGCCTCGTTGCCTTCTTTCCCGCGCCCAACAGCTTTACCGGCGAGGACTGCGCCGAACTGCAGGTGCATGGCTCCCCGGCCGGCGTGAAGGCCATTCTCAACGAATTGCGCGGCCTAGGCTTGCGCCTGGCCGAAGCGGGGGAATTTACCCGCCGCGCCTTTGAAAACGGCAAGCTTGACCTCGTGGAGATCGAGGGGCTCGGCGATCTGCTCAACGCCGATACGGAAAAGCAGCGGCAGCAGGCCCTGGCGCGGTATGACGGGCGCCTCACTGAAGAGATCGATCACTGGCGCAATACGCTCCTCGACCTGCGCGCCGAGATTGAAGCGCGGCTCGATTTTTCCGATGAAGGGGATGTATCCGAGGACCTTCCGGAAAGCTGGCAAGTTCAACTCGCCGACCTCGAGCTTGCCATTGCCTCCGCTCTTGCATCGGTCGATTCGGGCCGCATCGTCCGTGAGGGCATCAAGGTGGCCATAGCCGGTGCGCCCAATGCCGGGAAATCGAGCCTCATCAATGCCCTGGCCAAGTCCGATATTGCCATCGTCTCGGATGAAGCGGGTACGACCCGCGACGTCCGCGAAGTGCCCCTCGATATTGGTGGACAGCTTTTCATCCTCCTCGACCTGGCCGGGCTGCGGGAAACCGAGAGTCGCGCCGAGGCGGAAGGTATTCGCCGCGCAGAAACCGCCATTCAGCAGGCCGACATTGTCCTTTGGTTGCGGGCACCAGATGCTGGCGATGCCGCCCAACCCAAGGTCCAGGGCCGCCTGCTGACCATAGCCACCAAGGCCGATATGGGCGGACTGGCGGACCAAGCGCTTTCCGTGTCGACCAAGACCGGGCAGGGACTTGACCAACTGATCGCTGAACTCGGCCGCCTGGGCGAAGGTATGGCGGGCGCGGAGCCCAGCCTTGTCAGTCACGCGCGAGACCGCGACGCCCTGGTTGCCGCCCTGGTTGCGCTCAATGAAACGCGACAGGCTTTGGGTGACTGGGAACTGGCGGCAGAATCTCTGCGCTCGGCCTCGGCAGCGCTGGAGCGCCTCATCGGCCGCATCGACGCCGAGCGGGTGCTGGACCGGCTGTTTGCCAGTTTCTGTATCGGCAAATAGCCCTCCCGGCTTCACGCGACATGCAAGGTGGTGCCTGAGAGTGATTCACGTGAAACATATGAGGCAGCGACCACCCCGCTTCTTGAATTGATTCACGTGAAACATTGGCCTATGTCAGGCGCCTTGGAGAAATTGCCATGACCGACTATGCCGTCATTGTCGTCGGCGGGGGCCATGCCGGCTCGGAAGCCGCTGCGGCTTCGGCCCGGCTGGGCGTACCCACTGCCCTCATCACCCACCGCTTCGCCACCATTGGCGA
>CBFGPB010000402.1:0-1949 GCA_965650545.1 uncultured Devosia sp.
GGGGCGAAGGTGATTGCGACCGACATCAACGCCCAGCTCCTGGCCGAGCTCGAGCTGGTGCCCAATGTGACGACGCGCGTTCTCGACGTGCTCTCCGATGTGGCGGTGAAAGAGGCCGTAGCCGAGATCGGCCATATCGACGTGCTCTTCAACTGCGCCGGTGTCGTGCATAGCGGGACCGTGCTGGAGATGAGCGACAGCGACCTCGATTTCGCGCTCGATCTCAACGTCAAGGCGCAGATCCGGACCATAAGGGCGGTGCTGCCCCAGATGCTCGCGCGCAAGGACGGCGCCATCATCAACATGGCCACCGTCGCCTCTTCTATCAAAGGCGTGCCCAATCGGGCCGCCTATACGATTTCCAAGGCGGCCGTGGTGGGCCTCACCAAGTCCATCGCCGCCGACTATACGACCAGCAATATCCGTGTGAATGCCATCTGCCCCGGTACGGTGGATTCACCGAGCCTGCACCAGCGCTGGCATGCCACCGGCGACTTCGACGCGGCCAGGAAGGCCTTCATCGCCCGCCAGCCCATCGGCCGCATTGCCCGGCCCGAGGAAGTGGCGGATCTCGCCGTCTATCTCGCTGGCGCCACCTATACGACCGGCCAGGTCCACATCATCGATGGCGGCTGGACGGCTTGAGAATTTGAAGTGGTGAGAAAGGCCCCCTCACCCTGACCCTCTCCCCCCAAGGGAGAGGGGACGCAGGAGCCGAGAAATTTTGGATAGGGCACTGTGCCCCACCTCTCCCTTGGGGGAGAGGTCGCCGCGAAGCGGCGGGTGAGGGGGCCTTCCGGACAATAGCAGATGACCAAGATCACCACCCTGACGACCCACGACCTGCGCTTCCCCACCTCGCAGTCCCTCGACGGCTCGGATGCCATGAATCCGGACCCGGACTACTCGGCCGCCTATGTGGTGCTGGGCACCGATGGCGACCTGGAAGGCCATGGCCTCACCTTCACCATTGGCCGCGGCAATGAAGTCGTCGTCGCCGCCATCAAGGCGCTGACCGACCGCGTCACGGGCCTCGATCTCGACTGGGTCGAAGCCGATCCCGGCCGCTTCTGGCGCCACATGACGGGCGACAGCCAGCTGCGTTGGATCGGCCCCGACAAGGGCGCCATGCACCTGGCCACCGGCGCCGTCGTCAATGCCGTCTGGGACCTCCTCGCCAAGCGCGCGGGCAAGCCCGTCTGGCTCTATGTCAGCGAAATGAGCCCCGAACAGCTCGTTTCCATCATCGACTTCCGCTATCTGACCGATGCCATCACCCCGGACGAGGCGCTCGCCATCTTCAAGGCCGCCGAAGCCGGCAAGGCCGAGCGCATCGCGCGTCTCCGGACCGAAGGCTATCCCTGCTACACCACCTCGGCCGGCTGGCTGGGCTATTCCAACGAAAAGCTCACCCGCCTCGCCACCGAGGCGGTCAACGAGGGCTTCACTCATATCAAGATGAAGGTCGGTCGCGACCTTGCCGACGATATTAGGCGCCTCGAAATCGTCCGCTCCATCATGGGGCCCGACCGCTATCTGATGATCGACGCCAACCAGGTCTGGGAGGTGGATCAGGCCATCGGCTGGGTCAACCAGCTCAAGCGCTTCAACCCCTATTTCATCGAGGAGCCGACCAGCCCCGACGACGTCGAGGGTCACCGCAAGATCCGCGAGGCCATCGCTCCGGTAAAGGTCGCCACGGGCGAGATGTGCCAGAACCGCATCCTCTTCAAGCAGTTCATCACCCGCAATGCCATCGACGTGGTGCAGATCGATGCCTGCCGCATCGGCGGCCTCAATGAAGTGCTCTCGGTGCTGCTCATGGCCGCCAAATATGGCAAGCCGGTCTGGCCCCATGCCGGCGGCGTCGGCCTCTGCGAATATGTCCAGCACCTGTCGATGATCGACTACCTGGCCGTTTCGGGCACCAAGGAGGGGCGCGTGATCGA
>CBFGPB010000403.1:0-1948 GCA_965650545.1 uncultured Devosia sp.
CGCGGCTTCTTCACCCTGGTGCAGAACTACTATTCGGAAAGCGTCGGCCACCATGTCGGCTACGAATTGCGGCTGGCCTTCTACGAAAAGGTGCAGCGCCTGCCCTATGCCTATCACGACCGGGTCCATTCGGGTGACCTCATCACCCTCGGCCTGCTCGACCTCGATGGGTTGCGCATGTTCTTTGCGACCGGCCTCGTGCGCACCATCCTCCTCAGCGTCCTGATCGGGGTCGGCGCCTTCATGCTGCTCTCGACCGACATGGTCCTGGGCCTCCTGGCCCTGAGCTTCGTGCCCTTCGTCGCCTGGCGCTCCTCGGTCGCCCAGCTCACCCTGCGCGCCACCTGGATGGTGCTTCAGGAAAAGCTCTCGGTGCTGACCCGGGTCATGGAAGAGAATCTGGGCGGCATCCGCGTCGTCCGTGCCTTTTCCGGGCAGAAGCACGAATTGGGCAAGTTCGACGCGGCCTCCAAGGATGCGCTGGAACTGGCCCATGAACGGGTCATGGTGCGCGTCCGAAACACCTCGATGATGACCTTTTCCTTCTTCGCCGCCATGGGCCTGGTGCTCTGGGTCGGCGGCAACAAGGTCATCGCCGGCGAGATGAGCGTCGGCACGCTGGCGAGCTTCCTGACCTTCATGACCATTCTGCAGATGCCGGTGCGCCAGCTTGGCCTCATGGTCAATTCCTATGCCCGCGCCTCCACCTGCGGCGATCGCTTCTACGCCTTCATCGACGCCCCGGTCGAAATCGAAGACCGGCCCGGTGCGACCCCTCTCAGGATCAGCGACGGCGTGCTGCGCTTCGAGGACGTTCATTTCACCTATCCAGGAGCCTCGGTCCCCGCGCTCAACGGCATCAGCTTCGAGGCCCGCCCTGGCCAGACCATCGGCATTGTCGGCGCCCCGGGCAGCGGCAAGTCGACCCTCGCCCACCTCATTCCGCGCTTCTACGACGTCACCTCCGGCAGGGTGACGATCGACGGTCAGGACGTGCGGGACGTGACACTGCAGAGCCTCCGCCGCTCGGTCGCCGTGGTGCAACAGGACACTTTCCTCTTCACCACCACCATCGAAAACAACATCGCCTATGGCGATCCCTGGGCCAAGGAGCGCAAGATCGAGCGCGCGGCCGAAAGTGCGCAATTGCACAATTACATCATGGGCCTGCCGGCCGATTACGACACCGTCGTGGGCGAGCGCGGTGTGTCCCTTTCCGGCGGTCAGCGCCAGCGTCTCTCCATCGCACGGTCCCTTGTCCTCAAGCCGGCTGTCATGGTCTTCGACGATTCCACCGCAGCCATCGATGCGGGCACCGAGCACCGCATCCGCTCGGCCATCCGCCGCTATGCCAGCGACCGCGTGACCATGATCATCGCCCATCGCCTGTCTTCGCTCATGCATGCCGATCTCATCCTCTTCCTCGAGGACGGCCAGATCGTCGAGCGCGGCAGCCACGACGAATTGCTGGCGCTCGGTGGCCGCTACCGGGCGCTCTATGACCTCCAGACCCGCCCCGTAGAAGACCTGGAGGCCGCCCAATGAGTGTGGTTGACGAAGACGAACGCGAAGTCGCAGCCTTTCCCGGCCAGCGCCCGCCCCGCGCCACCGTAGGCAGCCACCGCATCGAGGAGGAGGTCTTCGGCAAGGCCTACGATCCCAAGACGGTGCGCCGCATCTGGGCCTTTGTCCGGCCCTATCGGCTCAAGATCTACCTCTCGGTTGCGGCGGTCCTCGTCTTCACCGTGACCCAACTCGCCATCCCGCTCATCATCGGCAATGCGGTCGATAATTCCCTGGTCGCCGGCGGCGATCCCAATCACCTGCTCTGGGCCGTTGGCGCCTTTGCCGTGGCCGTGCTGCTCAATTTCGGCGCGTCCTACGTGCAGGAAACCGAGGTGGGGCAGGTGGCCGAAAACGTGCTGTTCGACATGCGCCGCGCCATGTT
>CBFGPB010000404.1:0-1947 GCA_965650545.1 uncultured Devosia sp.
AGGTCGACGCGCCGGGCCGGCGGCGACTTGGCGGCCTGGATGCCGGCGGCCGTCAGCTCGAAATAGTCGTCGAGCTGGGGCAGGATGACCTGGTCGCCGCCCAGCTTGCCGGCGGCGATCAGCGCTTCGCGCAGGGCATGGCGCTCTTCGTCCTCGCCATGGGTGAGGAAGAGGGCGCCATGGGCCGGCAGGCGTGCCGAAATCCAGTCCATGAGTTCGGAATGGTCGGCATGGGCCGAATAATTGCCCATGGACCGCACCGTCGCGCGTACCGGCACCAGCGTGCCGTGGATGCGCACTTCTTTGGCGCCGGAGAGAATGATCTGCCCCAGCGTGCCGGGCGCCTGGTAGCCGACGAAGAGCACCGTGGCATTGGCGCGGATAAGGTTGTTGCGCAGGTGGTGCTTGATGCGTCCGGCATCGGCCATGCCCGAAGCGGAGAGAATGATGGCGCCGCCCTTGATGGAGTTCAGGGCCTTGGAATCCTCCACCGCCTCGATGATGCGGAAGCGCGGATCGTTGAAGAGCTCGCTGGCGCTGAGCTCGGTGTCCTCGAACATTTTTGCATGCGTGCGATAGACACCGGTGACTTTGCTGGCCAGGGGACTATCCAGTGCGACCAGCTTGGGGTCGATCTCGCCGTTCCGGATCAGCACGCCGATATCGTGCAGCAATTCCTGGCTGCGCTCCACGGCAAAGGCCGGGATGACCAGGTTGCCCCCGCGGCGCATGGCCTCCTGGATCTCCGTCTTGAGCGCCTCCCGGCGTTGCTCGAGCGTGTAGTTTTCGCGCTCGCGCCCGCCATAGGTACTTTCGCAGAGGATATAGTCGAAGCCCGAAGGCCCCTCCGGCTCGGCATAGAAGACCTTCTCATCCGGCCCGATATCGCCCGAGAACATCAGCCGCACGGTCTTGCCGTCAGCATCCTTGACTTCGACCTCGATGGAGGCCGAGCCGATAATGTGTCCCGCATTCCAGTACCGCGCCCGCACGCCGGGCCCCGGTTCGATCCAGACGCCATACTGGCAGGTCTGCCGATGGGCGAGGGCCTCCTCCGCATCGCCCATGGTGTAGAGCGGCTTGGCCGGCTCCTCGCCCCTTCGGCTCAGCTTGCGCGTTTCGCGCTCGGCTTCGCTTTCCTGGATGCCCGCGCCATCGGGCAGCAGGTATTCGAGCAGGCCCGCCGTCGGCTCGGTCATCCACATCGGCCCGCGCCAGCCTTCGGCATAAAGCTTTGGCAGGAGCCCCGCATGATCGATATGGGCATGGGTCAGGAGCAGGAAGTCTATGTTCTGGTGCGAAAAAGGCGTGGGCTTGAGATTGAGATCGCGCACGCTCTTGTTGCCCTGGAACAGGCCGCAATCGACGAGGAACTGCCCGCCCGGATGCACGACACGATAGCACGAGCCGGTGACCGTACCAGCCGCGCCGTGGAAGTGCAGGGTGACGGTCATGGAAGGCTCCTCGTTTTTTTGCAGTCCTGTGTCGAGGTTAGCCTCAGCCGCTCGTCAAAGTCGAGACGGCGCAGCAACCCTGTGCGCGCCAGCCCAGTTTGACTGACCAGCAAGAGGAGAGTGAGATGCCCTATATCGATGGAATGGTCACCGCCGTGCCCAAGGCCAATCGCCAGGCCTATATTGAGCATGCCAGCAAGGCGGCCGATCTGCTCAAGGCCTGGGGCGCGACCCGCGTGGTCGAGAACTGGGGGGACGACGTCCCCAAGGGCGAGAACAATGATTTCTATGGCGCCGTGCAGGCCAAACCGGACGAAGTCGTGGTCTTTTCCTGGATCGAGTATCCGGACAAGGCGACCCGGGACGCGGCCATGCAGAAAATGATGTCGCCCGAAATGATGGAAAAGTTTGGCGACATGCCCTTCGATGGCCGTCGCATGATCTTTGGCGGCTTCGAGACGTTGTTTTCGAGGTAGGTCTATCCACGCACCCG
>CBFGPB010000405.1:0-1942 GCA_965650545.1 uncultured Devosia sp.
CAGCTCCTGCAAGGGGCGGTCACCGATGACGATGCCGGCCGCGTGGGTGGAGGCGTGGCGGAAGAGGCCCTCGAGCGCCTGCGCGATTTCGACGAGCTGCGCGACCGTCTCATCCTCGTCCGCCATCTGCTTGAACTGCGGCACTTCCTTCATGGTGCGCTCGATGGACCACGGGTCGGCCGGATTGGCCGGGACGAGCTTGCAGATGCGGTCGACCTGCCCATAAGGCATCTGCAGCACACGACCGACGTCACGCAGCACGGCGCGAGCCTGGAGCGTACCGAAGGTGATGATCTGCGCGACTTGGCTGGCGCCGTACTTGTCCTGCACGTAGTCGATGACTTCCTCGCGCCGGTCCTGGCAGAAGTCGATGTCGAAGTCCGGCATCGACACGCGTTCGGGATTGAGGAAGCGCTCGAACAGCAGGTTGTAGCGGAGCGGATCGAGGTCGGTGATGGTGGTGGCATAGGCCACGAGCGACCCGGCGCCCGAGCCGCGCCCCGGCCCCACCGGGATGTCGTGGGCCTTTGACCACTGGATGAAGTCGGCCACGATGAGAAAGTAGCCGGGGAATTTCATCTTCTCGATGATGCCGAGCTCGAAATCGAGCCGCTCGCGGTATTCGGCCTCGGTCTTGCCGGGGGCGATGCCGGTGGTGGCGAGGCGCTTGTCGAGGCCCTCCACGGCAATGCGGCGGAGTTCGGCGGCTTCGGCAGCCACGACCTCATCCTCGGTCGCATGCGAGCCTGCGGCGAACTTGGGCAGGATGGGACCGCGGGTGCGCGGACGGAAGGCGACGCGCTTGGCGATCTCGATGGTGGAATCGAGGGCCTCGGGAAGGTCGGCAAAGAGCTCGACCATCTCGGCGCGGGTCTTGAAGTAGTACTGGTCGTTGAGCTTGCGCCGCTCGGTCTGCGCGAGGACCGAACCTCCGGCAATGGCCAGCAGCGCGTCATGCGCCTCGTATTCCTTGGCGGTCTTGAAGAAGGGTTCGTTCGTCGCAACGAGCGGAATACCCTTGCGATAGGCGTAATCGACAAGCCGCGGCTCGACCGTGGCCTCCATGGGGCGGCCATGGCGCTGCAGCTCGATATAGAAGCGGTCGCCAAAGAGATCGGCCAGCCGATCCAGCCGCCGCACCGCGTTCGCGTCCTGGCCATTGGCGAAAGCCATGTCTATGGCCCCCTCCGGTCCGCCGGAGAGACAGATGAGGCCAGCGAGGCTGTCGCGCTCCATCCATTCCAGCCTGGCGCGGGCGAGGCCGTCCTCGCCCTCGAGATAGGCCCGAGACACAAGCCTGGACAGATTGGAAAACCCCTCCTCCGACTGGGCCATCAAGACGATGGAGGATTTGCCGGTCCAGGCCGTGTGGCCGCGCTCGTTGAGCCGCTCCTCGCTCGCCGCAAAATCCACCGCCAGTTCCACGCCGACCAGGGGCTGGATCCCCTTCTTGGTCGCTTTCTCGGAGAATTCGAGGGCGCCAAACAGGTTGTTGGTGTCGGCCAGCCCCAGGGCCGGCTGCTGATCCTCGGCGGCAAGCTTGAGAATGGTTTCGAGCTGGACCGCACCCTCGAGCAGAGAGAAGGCAGAATGGACGTGAAGGTGAATGAAGCCGGGGCCGCGCATGAGCATCTCCTGATCCGACCCTGCGGCAGAGGCCGCCTCGGGTCAAATCGCCGTTGCGTCAATCCACAGGCGTTCACGCCATATGCGTGAGGATATCCATCCAGGTGAGCGAGCCGATGGTGAAGGCGCCCAGGGTAACAAAAGCGGCGAGGTCTTTAACGAAGTTGAGCATCGTGGTCTCCCGTGTTTCTGTGTTTGTTCTTATATGTTCGATCTTTGTTCTCGTCCAGACAGGAACAGCGGTGAAACCGGGGACAGAGGTAAACTGGTTAGGAATTGGTTAGGAGAAGTTCCGGGGGCGTTAAGATTCGGGACG
>CBFGPB010000406.1:0-1923 GCA_965650545.1 uncultured Devosia sp.
GGGCCCATCATCGTGCTGTTCGGGCGCCTGATGCCCATCATCCGCACGCTGATCTCCATCCCGGCCGGCCTCGCCAAAATGCCGCTGCCGCTCTTCCTCCTCGCCTCGGGCTCGGGCGCGCTGATCTGGAACACCTTCCTCACCCTCGCCGGCTATATCCTGCACGAGCACTACGAGGTCATCGAAGTCGTGCTCGACCCGCTGACCTATCTCGTCCTGGCCGCCGTGGTTCTGATTTACCTCTTCCGCGTCATTACCTGGCGTCCGGCGCAGCAGCGGTCCTGATCGTCGCAAATTGCGAGGCGGCTCGCATTCTGCAACACCGGCTTTCGCCGCAAAATGCGAAACTTCACAATGGTTTAATCTCTGGCCCCGGATTTCCGGGCCCCTGCATCTGGCACGCTTCCTGCATTTGACATGAGGCCCGGATGAAGAGTTTCGCGTACCGGGTCCAAAGTCATTCGGGGACCTTCACCGCGTATCCAGGTGAAGGTCCCCGATGTCTTTCTGGCCAGGGCCTGGCCCGGCCTTGCCCCATCGGCCCGCAACCACTAGATAATTCCCCAACATTCAACCGGAGACGCCCATGCGCGCCGTGCTCGACATCATCCTCATCCTGCTCCAGCTCTACTGGTGGGTGCTGCTCATCATGATCATCATGAGCTGGCTGATCTCGTTCAACGTCATCAATACGCGCAATCAGTTCGTCGCCACCGTCTGGCAGGTGCTCAACCAGCTGACCGAACCCGTGCTGAAGCCCATCCGCCGCTTCATGCCCAATTTCTCGGGGCTCGATCTTTCCCCGCTGATCGCCTTCCTGATCATCTTCTTCATCCAGTCGATCATCGGCTACTACATCTATCCCGCTGTCGCCCGCGCCGGAATCTAGTTGGCTGCGCTGCCCGCCTATGCCCGGCTGAGCGAGGCCGGGCTGCTCCTTCATCTCCGCGTCACGCCCAATGCCGGGCGCGACGCCATTGACGGGCCTGAGATCCGCGACGACGGCTCGACCGTCTTGCGCCTGCGCGTCGCCGCCGTGCCCGACAAGGGCCGCGCCAATGCCGCGGTGATCGCGCTTCTGGGCAAGGCGCTGGGCCTGCCCAAATCCGCCTTCGAACTCGTCAGCGGCGAGACCAGCCGCTTCAAGACCCTGCGCATCGCGGGCGTGACCGACGATCTCGTCGCGCGCATCACCGCGCTCGGCAGCTAGCAACCGCGACAAAAGCGCGCAATCTCCATTGCTTAACCGATTATTCCCGTTAATCTCCTCCCCGGAGGGGGCCCGATCACGGGCGGGGAGCGGACCGGGCGCAAAGACCCGGCCAGGACCAGCGCGGGCCCTCGGAGGACATTTTTCGAGGGACTTCTTATGGATCTGGCACTTTGGCTGATCGTTGCGTGCGGCGGCCTGTCTATTGTCTATGGCGTGGTGACCACCCAGGGCCTGCTCAAGGCCGATGCGGGGTCGGCGCGCATGCAGGAAATCTCGGCCGCCGTGCGGGAGGGCGCATCGGCCTATCTCAAGCGGCAATATACAACCATCGCCCTGGTCGGCGTGGTCATCTTGGTCGCTGCCTATTTTCTCCTGGGCGTCTATGCCGCCATCGGCTTCCTGATCGGCGCGGTGCTGTCGGGCGTGGCCGGGTTCATCGGCATGAATGTCTCGGTGCGCGCCAATGTGCGCGTTGCCCAGGCCGCCGTCGGCTCGCTGGCCAAGGGGCTTGATCTCGCCTTCAAGTCCGGCGCCGTCACCGGCATGCTGGTGGCCGGCCTCGGCCTCCTCGGCGTCACGCTCTATTTCATCATCCTGACCGGCATGGGCTTTGCGCCCACCAGCCGCACCGTCATCGATGCGCTGGTGGCCCTGAGCTTCGGCGCCTCGCTGATCTCCATCTTCGCCCGTCTGGGCGGCGGCATCTTCAC
>CBFGPB010000407.1:0-1894 GCA_965650545.1 uncultured Devosia sp.
TCGCCTTGCTAAAAGGCCCGCGACTTCTTCCAACCGATTGCCGATCCATGAACGACACCGCTCAAAGCGCGACCGAAACCGACTATTCGGCCACGCTCTTCCTGCCGGAAACCCAATTCCCCATGCGCGCCGGTCTCCCCGACCGCGAGCCGGGCTGGCTCAAGCGCTGGGAAGACATGGACATTTACGCAATGCAGCGCGAGCAGGCCAAGGATCGCCCGCTCTTCACCCTGCATGACGGCCCGCCCTATGCCAATGGCAATATCCATATCGGCCACGCCCTCAACAAGGTGCTCAAGGACCTCGTGTCCCGCTCCATGCAGATGCTGGGCTACAACTCGGCCTATGTGCCGGGCTGGGACTGCCATGGCCTGCCCATCGAATGGAAGATCGAGGAGCAGTATCGCGCCAAGGGCAAGGACAAGAACGAAGTCCCGGTGGTCGAATTCCGCCAGGAATGCCGCACCTTTGCCGAGCAGTGGGTCGATGTGCAGCGCGAGGAATTCAAGCGCCTGGGCGTCCTGGGCGAGTGGGATAACCCCTATCTCACCATGAGCTTCGATGCCGAAGCCCAGATCGCCCGCGAGCTGATGAAAGTCTCGATGACCGGCCAGCTTTATCGCGGCAGTAAGCCGGTCATGTGGAGCGTGGTCGAGCGCACGGCCCTCGCCGAAGCCGAGATCGAATATGCCGACTACGAGAGCGACACCATCTGGGTGAAGTTCCCCGTCTCGCGCATCCAATCTGTGGACGGCAAGGACACCGACGAAGTCATCGCCCATCGCGAGCACTTGACCGGCGCCAGCGTCGTCATCTGGACCACGACGCCCTGGACCATCCCGGCCAACCGGGCGATCAGCTTCTCGAACCGCATCGAATATGGCCTCTACGAGGTCACCCACGCGCCTGCGGAGAACTGGGCCAAGACCGGCGACAAGCTGATCCTGGCTGACAAGCTCGCGGCAGAAGTCTTTGCCAAGGCCAAGGTCGAGACCTTCGTGCGCCTGCAAAGCGTGCCCGCCTCGGTGCTGGCCGGCATTTCCGCGCACCACCCCCTGCGCGGCCTGGGTGGCGGTTATGAATTCGACGTGCCCCTGCTCGATGGCGAACACGTCACCGACGATGCCGGTACCGGCTTTGTCCACACCGCGCCAGGCCATGGCCTCGATGACTTCGGCATCTGGATGGAATCCACCCGCCTCCTGCAGGAGCGCGGCGTGGACCCCGCCATCCCCTATTGCGTCGACGATGGCGGCTTCTACACCCAGGACGCCCCCGGCTTCGATGGCGCCCGCGTCATCGACGACAACGGCAAGAAGGGCGACGCCAACCAGCGGGTCATCACCGCGCTGGCGGAACATGGGAATATCATCGCCCGTGGCCGCGTGAAGCACCAATACCCGCATTCCTGGCGCTCCAAGAAGCCGGTCATCTTCCGCAACACGCCGCAATGGTTCGTCTATATGGACAAGGACATTGACGGCGCGGCCGGCGACACCCTGCGCGCCCGTGCCCTCAATGCCATCGACGCCACGAAATTCTACCCGGCCGCCGGGCAGAACCGCCTGCGCGCCATGATTGCCGATCGCCCCGATTGGGTGCTCAGCCGCCAGCGCGCCTGGGGCGTGCCGATCACCGTTTTCGTGCACAAGGAAACGAACGAAATCCTCAAGGACGAGGCGGTCAACCACCGCATCGCCCAGAGCTTCGAGGAAGAGGGTGCCGACGCCTGGTACAAGCCCGGCGCTGCCGCGCGCTATCTCGGGTCCGACTATAAGGTCGAGGACTACGAGATGGTGACCGACGTCCTCGACGTCTGGTTCGATTCCGGCTCGACCCACTCCTTCGTGCTGCGCAACAAGCAGAAGTGGCCGCATCTCAAATTCCCGGCCTC
>CBFGPB010000408.1:0-1873 GCA_965650545.1 uncultured Devosia sp.
CCCAGGAATATGAAGCCAAGATCAATTCGGGCGACCTGATCGCCATTTCCGAAGTGGTCCGCGATCTCTACCGGTCCGAAGAACAGCCCGAGCAGTCCTATTCCGAACGCCAGCTCTTCGAGCAGGCCATGGACCGCATGAGCCGCGAAATCGGCGCCGTGCGCAAGCTCACCCTCACCGAGGCCGTGCAGCTCATCGAAAAGCAGCTGGCCAAGTCGCCCAAGCGCACCAAGGCTGACGCGGCCGAAGCCGAAAGCGACGAAGAGGCGGCATAAGCCGCTCTCCCCCATTGAATGTGAAAAGGCCGGTGGTGACACCGGCCTTTTTTGTTTTTCCGATGTCTTGCCGCCGACATGCAACGGGTTCACAAGATGGCGCCGGAGCTTTTCATGTCCAACTACGTCTTTCTCGCCATCGCCATCATTGCCGAGGTGATCGCCACCAGCGCCCTCAAGGCGTCGCAGAGCTTTACCCAGCTTCTGCCATCGATCCTGGTGATCGTGGGCTATGGCGTGGCCTTTTACTGTCTGTCGCTCACTCTCCGGACCATTCCGGTCGGCATTGCCTATGCCATCTGGTCGGGCGCGGGCATTGTGCTGGTCTCGCTGATCGGCTTGGCCCTCTATGGCCAGAAGCTCGATGTCTGGGCCATGGTCGGTATCGGCCTGATCATCGCCGGGGTGATGGTCATCAACCTGCTGTCGAAGTCGACGGCGCACTGAGCCGGAAGGCGCCGGAGCCGAGGGCCGCACACACCGCTGCAATGGTTCCCGCTCGGTCGAGACCGCCAACTTCCAATACGTGAGACTCGTATTCCCCCATATCGGCGAACTCTGCGTGCAGCTGGCGAACGACGACCGGGTCGGTCAGGCTGTCGCCGCCGCGGGCCGAACACCGGGCCACGGCTTCTTCGGCTGACGTGCGCAGCACAAGGTAGTGGAGCGGCAGGCCCAGGTCCTGGAAGATCGGCAGCGTCCAGGGCCGGATCACGCCATCGAGCGCCACGAAATAGCCGTTGCGCGCATAGGTGCCGGCGACACCCGCCGCAATCTCCATGACCATGCGGTTCTGTGCATGCGACTCGGGCAGCCAGGGGTCGATCTTGCCGGTCTTGATATAGCCCCAGAAATCGTCCGAATGCAGATGCACCTTCGGGCCGCCGGGCAGGTGGGCCAGCGCTTCCGCCGTCGTGGTCTTGCCCGAGCCGGGATGGCCGGAAAGGATCAGGATTTCGCCGGCGGGCAGGTCCATCATGTCTTCCCCAGGACGTCCTTCATGCTCACCGTGGCGCTGCCAGGCCGCAAGGGTTTCTGCTGGCTTTCATGCGGCACCCAGCCGGCCAGCCAGATGATTTCCAGCGTCGCGCGCACGCGCCCATCCGGATCGGCGTCGCGTGTCGCATAGGCTTGGGCTGCGGCTGCCAGCAGGGTCCGCGTGGCAAGGCGCCTTGGCCGGTCGGCCAGCGGATTGCTGGCGCCCAGCGCCTTCAATTCAGCCATCAGGGCAAAAGGCGTGGCATAGCGCACGCGATGAGTTTCCACATCCGCCACCGGCAGGGCAAAGCCGGCCCGCTGCAGCAGGGCGCCGGCATCGCGCACCTGGGCCATGGGCGCGACGCGGGCCGAAGCGCCGCCGGTCACCTGCAGGTCAGCCGTCAAAAGGGCCTCGCGCAATTCGGTCAGGGTTTCGCCCCCCAGGAATGCGGCCAGCAACAGACCATCGGGTTTCAAGACCCGCCGCAGCCGCGCCAGATGCCCCGGCACGTCATTGACTGCCTGCAGGTGCAACAGCGAAATCACGAGGTCCTGCTCCCCCTCGGGCAGGGCTGGAAACTCCGCGCCCGAGAAGGCCTCCACCTGCTGCATGGTCACCG
>CBFGPB010000409.1:0-1870 GCA_965650545.1 uncultured Devosia sp.
GCGATGATCCGGCTCTGCGACCTCTATGAGGAACTGGGCGTGTCGCTGGGCGAACTGGTTCCGGCGACGGGCATGCCCAAGGCGGCCATGGCGGGGCAGATCGTCATTGCACCGCCTTCGGCGATCCGCGATGTGTGGAGCCGGCGCTTCCCCGACCCTGTCGTGTGCCAGGCCTCGGGCTGGATGAGCATCAAGCAGCGGGCGCGGCAGGCGCTGGTGGAGCTGCCGCTGGTGATTTCGGACCATTGCGACTGGGGCGAGCTCAATACGTCCATTGTCGAGAGTGGCGCCGAGACCGTGTGGGTGACGCATGGGCGCGAGGATGCGCTGGTCTATTGGTGCCGGCAGCAAGGGCTCAAGGCCGAGCCGCTGGCGCTGCCGGGGCTCGATGACGATGGCGGGGAGGGCGGGGCATGAAGCGCTTCGCGGATCTGCTTGAACTGCTCGCCCTGACGCCGTCGCGCACCCGCAAGATTGCGGCGCTGGCGCAGTATTTTGCCGAGGTGCCGGACCCGGACCGGGGCCTGGCGCTGGCGGCGCTGACCGGGGAGATGGACATCCGCAACGTCAAGCCGGCGCTGCTGCGGGAGACCGTGCTGGCGGAGGTGGACCCGACGCTGTTTGCGCTGTCCTATGACTATGTCGGGGATCTGGGGGAGACGATTGCCCTCATCTGGCCGCATCGCGGCGAGGGGGAATTGCCCCGGCTGAGCGAGGTTGTTTCCCTGCTCAACCAGACCAGCAAAGCCGAACTGCCGCGCGTGATCGGGAACATGCTGACGCAGGCCGCGATCCATGAGCGCTGGGCGCTGGTGAAGCTGGCGACCGGAGCGCTACGCATTGGCGTATCGGCGCGGCTGGCCAAGACGGCGCTGGCGCAGATGAGCGGAGTGGACCTGCAGGCGATCGAGGAGGTCTGGCATGGGGTGAAGCCACCCTATGATGAACTCTTTGCGTGGCTGGAGGGCCGGGCCGAGCGGCCCGCCATCGACCACACGGCGCGGTTCCATCCGCTGATGCTGTCCAACCCGGTCGAGGACAGCGACTTCGACAAGCTCGACCCCAGGGACTTTGCGGCGGAGTGGAAGTGGGATGGTATTCGCGTGCAGCTCGTGCTGGGCCGCAATGGCGCATCGCTGTTTTCGCGCACCGGCGACGATATTGCCGCGAGTTTCCCCGATGTTGTCGAGGCGGCCATGGGCCACGCCGTGCTGGATGGGGAACTGCTGGTGGGCCACGATTTCGAGGCGCGCAGCTTCAACGATCTGCAGCAGCGGCTTAACCGGAAGGTGGCCCAAGGCAAGCAGATGGCGGACCTGCCCGGCTTCGTGCGGGTCTATGACATGCTGTTCGATGGCGACGAGGATATCCGCGCGCTGGGCTGGGAGGGCAGGCGGGCACGCTTGGAGGCCTGGTTCCAGAAGAATCCGCAGACGCGGCTGGATCTCTCGGAGGTCCTGCCGTTCACCGACTGGGACGATCTGGGGCGGCTCAGGCGCATGGGCGCCGAAAGCCATGGCCATGAAGGGGTGATGATCAAGCTGCGCTCCGCACCCTATGTGCCGGGGCGGCCCAAGGGGTTCTGGTTCAAGTGGAAGCGCGACCCCAATGTGGTGGATGCCGTGCTGATGTATGCCCAGCGCGGGCATGGCAAGAGGTCGTCCTTCTATTCGGACTATACGTTCGGCGTCTGGAAGGGGAACGAGATCGTCCCCATCGGCAAGGCCTATTTCGGCTTTACCGACGAGGAGCTGAAACAGCTCGACCGCTGGATCAGGGCCAATACGGTGGGCTCGTTCGGGCCGGTGCGCGAGGTGCGCAAGGAACTGGTGTTCGAAGTGGCCTTCGACTCGGCGCAGAAGAGCGGAAG
>CBFGPB010000410.1:0-1799 GCA_965650545.1 uncultured Devosia sp.
GGCGATGATGATGTTCTTGGCCTTGTAGGTCCCCTCGCCCAGCGCATTCTTGGGCACCGGCCCCTGCGGCTGCACAACCGGCTTCTTGGACGCGCCAACCTTGACCTCACCCGGCTTGGTGATGGTGGCTTCCCCCCAGATGATGTCGATCTTGTGCTTCTTCATCAGGAACTGCACGCCATTATTCATCTGCGCTGCAATGGCGCGCGAGCGCTTGACGATGCCCTCGAGGTCGAAGCCGAACTTCTCGGCAGTAAGGCCGTAGTCCTTGGCGTGGCCCATATGGCCGTAGATTTCGGCCGAGCGCAGCAGCGCCTTGGTGGGGATACAGCCCCAGTTCGAGCAGATGCCGGCCATGTGCTCGCGCTCGACAATGGCCACTTTCATGCCCAGCTGCGCGCCACGGATGGCGGCGACATAACCGCCGGGACCGGCGCCGATGACGAGAAGATCGTATTGGTCAGCCATAAGGGCCTCCAGGATAGGTTGGGCTCAAAGGCCCAGAATGGATTTGACGAGCGGCACGAGACCCTCGCCGATAGCGGCCGTATTGGCCGGATCGAGATGCACGCCGTCGCGCGGATCGGCCTTGGCGACAGTCGCGGCGTCGAAGAAGTGCACGCCGGCTTCCTCGGCATGGCGTCGGTAGTGGCGGGCAAAGTCCTGCGACTCGCGCAGCAGGTGATCGAGCCCGCCAAAGTTGCTCAGCATGACGTCGTTGGTTGTAGGGACCACATGCGGCGGCGACGCAAGGATGATCTGCGGCGCGGTCTCGCCGGTGGCGGCGAAGTGGCCCCGGGTCATTTCCACCAGCCGCCGGGCTCCCCGGGCCGCATAGGCAGCCGAGCCAGCGACGAAGGGCTTCAGATCATTGGTGCCCAGCATGATGATGAGCAGGTCGAGCGGCTTGTGGCTGTCGAGCAGCGTGGGCAGGATGCGCGCGCCGTTGCGGTCAGCCGCCGCCGTCCAGTCGTCATAGGCCGTGGCGCGGCCGCCAAGACCCTCCGCAATCACCCGCGCCTTGCCGCCGAGACCCTTTTCCAGCGTTGTCGGCCACCGAAATTCATAGGCATGCCGCGGGCCGCCACCGGGGTCCGAGCCATAGGTCAGGCTGTCGCCATAGGCGAGAATGGTTTTCATCGCCTTGGACCTTAAGCCAGCATCATCACCGGGTTTTCGATCAGACTCTTGAACACACCCAGCACCTCGGCGCCCAGGGCACCATCGACCGAGCGGTGGTCACAGGAGAGCGTGCAGGTCATGAACTGACCGATCTTGATCTCGCCCTTGTCCGCGTAGACCCGTTCCTCGCCCACACCGACTGCCAGGATCGTGCCATGCGGCGGGTTGATGACGGCGGCAAAGTCCTTGATGCCGAACATGCCCAGGTTGGAGACCGAAGAGGCACCGCCCTGATATTCGTGCGGCATCAGCTTCTTGTTGCGGGCGCGCGTGGCGAGGTCCTTCACGGCCTCGGAAATTTCCCGCAGGCTCTTGGTGTCGCAGCTCTTGACCACGGGGGTGAATAGACCACCCGGTATGGCCACGGCCACGGCGACGTCCGAACGCTTGTGATAAAGGATCGAGTCTCCGGCCCAGGTGGCATTGGCAGTGGGTACACGCTGCAGCGCGATGGCCCAGGCCTTCATCACGAAATCATTGACCGAAAGCTTGAACTCCGGCTTGCCGTCCTTGGATTTTGGCGCGGTGGCGTTGATCTGCTCGCGAGCAGCCAGTAGCGCGTCGATCTTGCAGTCCACCGTCAGGTAGAAATGCGGAACGGTCTGCTTGCTCTCGGT
>CBFGPB010000411.1:0-1792 GCA_965650545.1 uncultured Devosia sp.
GCTCATTCCGCCACCGGTGCCCAGAGCACCGCCTCGATCCGCTGCGCGCCCGTCGCCAGCATGACCAGCCGGTCGAAACCGAGGGCGACGCCGCTGGCTTCGGGCATGAAATCGAGCGCGGCGAGAAAGTCCTCGTCCACCGGATATCGCTCGCCATAGATTCGCTGCTTCTCAGCCATTTCGGCTTCAAACCTCACCCGCTGCTCGACTGCATCGGTCAATTCGCCAAAGCCATTGGCCAGTTCCACGCCTGAGGCATAGACCTCGAAGCGCTCAGAAACCCGCGCGTCCCCCGGCACGCGACGCGCCAGCGCCGCCTCGCAGGCCGGGTAGCGGTCGAGCACGGTCACACGCCCATTGCCCAGTTGCGGTTCGACCCTTTCGACCAGCACATGGGTAAAGAGATAGCTCCAACGCCTGTCCTCGGGCAGGCTCATGCCCTGCCGTTGCATCTGCGCCGCCAGCGCCGCATCGTCCGGCACACCATTGCCATCCATCGTCGCCAAGAGGTCGATCCCGGCATAGCGCGCGAAAGCCTCGGCCACGCTGATCCGCTCGGCCTCGGCCTGCGGGTCGCAGGTCCGGCCGCGGAAGTCGAACCGGGATATTCCCGTCACCTGGGCAGCGAGCCGGATGATCGCAAGCGTATCGGCTATGATCGCTTCATAGGGTTCTCCCGCGCGATACCATTCGAGCATCGTGAATTCGGGGTGGTGCAGCGCCGAGCGCTCCCGGTTGCGCCAGACATGCTGCAGGCTCGCGATGCGGGTTTCGCCCGCTGCCAGCAGCTTCTTCATGGTGAATTCGGGCGAGGTGTGGAGATACATCGACCGCCCCTGCCCGTCATTGCCGATCATCGTCGTGCCGAAGGCATGCAGATGCGTCTCGTTGCCCGGCGAGCGTTGCAGGCCGGGCGGATCGATGACCAGAAAGTCGCGTTCCGCCATCCAGTTGCGCACGGCCGCATCGACTTTTGCCCGCGCCAGAAGGGCGGGCCGGCGATCCATATGCCGATCGGGATGCCACCAGGGCGATGTGTCGGAAGCCGTCATGCTCGGGTTTCTTGCCGTCCGGTCTGGCGAAAGGGCGCGGAATATTGTATCGGGCGCACCACAGATACGAATACCGGCGCCCGGACGGCCCTGCCTCTAGACCGCGCCACGAATTGGAACAAGGAAGAAATATGGTCAAGGTCATCGCCTCGTCCCTGCGCAAAGGCAATGTCGTCGAGCAGGACGGCAACCTCCACGTGATCCTCACGGCTGAAAACGTGCATCCCGGCAAGGGCAATTCGGTGACCAACGTCACCATGCGCCGCATTTCCGATGGCGTGAAGGTCATCGGCCGCTGGCGCACCGTGGAAATGGTCGAAAAGGCCGACGTGGATGACCGCGAATATGACTATCTCTATTCCGACGGCGAAGGCCACCACTTCATGGAGCCCTCCACCTACGAGCAGATCACCGTCTCGGACGATGTCGTGGGCGACCAGAAGGCCTATCTCTCCGATGGCATGAAGGTTCACCTCATGACCCATGAGGGCATCGCGCTCTCCATGGAACTGCCGCAGCGCATGACCTTCGAGATCGTCGAGACCGAGCCGGTCGTGAAGGGCCAGACGGCGTCCTCGTCCTACAAGCCGGCCGTGCTCAACAACGGCCTGCGCGTCATGGTCCCGCCCCATATCGACGCCGGCACCCGCATCGTCATCCTCACCGACGACAATTCCTACGTCGAACGTGCGAAGGACTGACCTGCGGCGGCGCTCCGCGCCGACAAAACTCCCCGGTGG
>CBFGPB010000412.1:0-1772 GCA_965650545.1 uncultured Devosia sp.
AGCTGTTCCGCGAATTCTTCCAGGCCCTGGCCATCAATGCGGGCATCACGCTCCATATCGAAAACTTCTATTTCGACAATAATCATCACCTGGCCGAATCCATGTTCAAGGCCGTGGCCCGCGCCCTGCGCGACGCTGTCGAGATCGACCCGCGGGCGGCTGACCGCGTGCCCAGCACCAAGGGCACGCTGTAGTTTCGGAGAAGGACGCCCCGCCCTTCGAGGCCGCTTCGCGGCGCCTGGGGATGAGAGCTCCGGAGGCAATGGCTTATCGGGAACCTCATGGTGAGGCGCGGAGCGGAGCGAGGCCTCGAACCACGAGGCGGTACGCTCCGCCCTTCCCCCATCGTACATTTTGCACTAAGTCACGGCCAACCACGGGTGTCACCCCGGCGAAAGCCGGGGCCCATCCTGAGATCTCAAGATGGATCCCGGCTCACGGCCGGGATGACATCGGGGTTTTGGAGAAAACAGTGACCCTCTACGCCATCCTGACGCCCAAACCCGGAACTGCAGCGCTGCCCGAGGCGGTGGCGGAAAAGTTCTCCTGGTTCGCCACCCTCTTGCCGCCGGTGCATGCGCTGGTACATCGCCTCTGGGACCAACTGGCGCTCTATCTCGTCGGGCTGGCAATCATCGTCTTTACCGAGCGCTGGACCGGTGCTGATGCCGCCATCTGGCTCTACATCCTTCTCGCCCTTGCCTGCGGTTTTGCGGCGCCGGGCGCCCGCCGTCGGGCTCTCCTGCGCCGGGGCTATGGCGCTGAAGGCCATCGTTTTGCGCCGGATGCCGACCTGGCGCGGCTTTCGGCCATGGAGTCCGCGTCGTGAGCTCGGTTGCCATCATCGACTATGGCGCCGGCAATCTGCGCTCCGCCGCCAAGGCGTTTGAACGCGTTGCCACCGAACGCGGCCAGGGCGATGTGGTCACGGTCACCGCCGATCCGGACATTGTCCGCCAGGCAGACCGCATCATGCTGCCCGGCGTTGGCGCCTTTGCCGATTGCATGGCCGGATTGCAGGCCGTGCCCGGCATGATCGAGGTGCTCGACGAGCGGGTCATCAAGGGCGGTGTCCCCTTCCTCGGCGTCTGCGTCGGCATGCAACTGCTGGCCAGCGAGGGGCGCGAAAAGGTCGTGACGCAGGGTCTTGGCTGGATTCCCGGCGCGGTCGAAAAGATCGCCCCGTCCGACCCCAGCCTCAAGATCCCCCATATGGGCTGGAACACCATTTCCATCACCCGCCCCCATGCTCTGCTCGCCGGTATCCCGGATGGACCCGATGGGCTGCATGCCTATTTCGTCCACTCCTACCATTTCCGCACTGACGATGCGGCGCACCTCGTGGCCACCACCGACTATGGTGGTCAGGTCACTGCCTGCATCGGCCGCGACAATATCTTCGGCACCCAGTTCCACCCGGAAAAGAGCCAGGCGCTGGGTCTGAAACTGATCGAGAATTTCTTGGGTTGGACGCCATGATGGCGTGGGACGCCTCTTGTTCCTCTCCCCATCGGGGAGAGGTGGCCTGGCGGAGCCAGGTCGGTGAGGGGGTACTCTCTGCGCCCACTGAAGCACCCCCCTCATCCGGCGCTGGGCGCCACCTTCTCCCCGATGGGGAGAAGAATAGTCGGAGCAATTCATGATCCTTTTCCCCGCCATTGACCTCAAGGACGGCCAGTGCGTGCGCCTCAAGCTCGGCGACATGGACCAGGCCACCGTCTTCAATGACGATCCGGCGGCCCAGGCGAAATCCTTCGAAGACCAGGGGTTCG
>CBFGPB010000413.1:0-1771 GCA_965650545.1 uncultured Devosia sp.
GTCCCGCCAAAGCCGAACGAGTTCGACAGCACATAGCCCAGGTCCACATTGTCGCGGCGCTGGCGCAGGATGGGCATGTCGGCAAAAGCCGGGTCGAGCGTTTCGATATTGGCGCTTTCGGCAATGAAGCGGTGGCGCATCATCAGGATCGAGTAGATCGATTCATGCACGCCCGTGGCGCCCTGGCTGTGCCCGGTCAGCGACTTGGTGGCCGAAATGGGCGGGCACTTGTCCTCATTGCCGAAGACGGCGCGCAGCGCTTCGATTTCCTTGAGGTCCCCCACCGGGGTCGAGGTGGCGTGCGGGTTGATATAGTCGATCGGCGCCGTGATGCCCTTCAGGGCCATGCGCATGCAGCGCTCGGCGCCCTCGCCCGAGGGGGCGACCATGTCGAGCCCGTCCGAGGTCGCGCCATAGCCCACCACTTCGGCCCAGATTTTCGCGCCGCGCGCCTTGGCATGCTCCAGTTCCTCGAGCACCAGCACGCCCGCGCCACCGGCGATGACAAAGCCATCGCGATTGGCGTCATAGGCGCGCGACGCCTTTTGCGGCGTGGCGTTGAAATCCGAGCTCATCGCGCCCATGGCGTCGAAGAGGTTGGACAAGGTCCAGTCGAGGTCTTCGTGGCCGCCGGCAAAGACAATGTCCTGCTTGCCCAGCATGATCTGTTCCATCGCATTGCCGATGCAATGCTTGGAGGTCGCGCAGGCCGCGGTGATCGTATAGTTGATGCCCTTGATGCCGAAGGATGTGGCCAGGGTCGCCGAAGCGGTCGAACCCATGGACTTGGGCACGGCCAGCGGCCCGATGCGCTTGGGGCTGGTATTCTTGCGGGTGACGTCGGCTGCTTCCACGATGGTGCGGGTCGAGGCGCCGCCCGAGCCCATGACAATGCCGGTCATGGGATTGGAAATGTCGCTTTCCTCAAGCCCTGCATCGGCAATCGCCTGCTGCATGGCGAGGTAGTTCCAGGCCGCACCTTTGCCCATGAAGCGGGTGACGCGGCGGTCGAGGACTTCGAACGGGTCCAGCCGGGGATCGCCCTTGACCTGGCTGCGGAAGCCGAGCTCCGCATAATCCTCGGCAAAGACGATGCCGGGCTTGGCCAGGCGCAGGCTTTCGGTCACCTCGTCGAGCGAGTTGCCGATTGGGGAAATGATACCCATGCCGGTTACGACAACTCGTCTCATTTCATCCTCGTTTCAGTCATGTGTGCGTTTCGCATTGGGGGCGGCGTCGCACTTATATAGGTTAGTCGTGGACTGCATTAAGGCCGGTCAGGCGGTCTGCTGCTCGTGCAATTGCGCTTCTGTGAACAGGCCAACGCGCAGATCCTTGGCTTCGTAGATCACTTTGCCGTCAGCCTTGACCCAGCCATCGGCAATGCCCAGGGTCAGGCGCGAGCGCATGACGCGCTTGAGATCAATACCATATTCAACCAGCTTGACGTCATCGGTCACCTGGCCGGTGAACTTGATTTCCCCGCCCAGGGCACGGCCCTTGCCGGGCTGGCCGATCCAGGAGAGGAAGAAGCCGGTCATCTGCCAGACGGCGTCGAGCCCCAGGCAGCCGGGCATGACCGGGTCGCCGATGAAATGGCACTTGAAGAACCACAGGTCCGGATTGACGTCGAGTTCGGCGCGCACGAAGCCCTTGCCATGGGCGCCGCCGGTCTCGTCGATCTGGGTGATGCGGTCGAACATCAGCATGGGGGGAGCCGGCAGGCGGGCATCGCCCTGGCCCGGCAATTCGCCCCGGCCATGGGCCAGCA
>CBFGPB010000414.1:0-1758 GCA_965650545.1 uncultured Devosia sp.
GGCTCGGTCGAAAAGACCTGGTTGATTGACCAGCTTCCGGCCACGACCGACGCCGATCCTGGCAGGGCCGCGCCCGACCCCATGGCCGAAGCCACGACGTCGAAGAGCCCCGCGACAACCGGCGTGCCCGCGGCGAGCCCCGTTCGCGCGGCGGCTTCGGGGGTGACCGCACCGACCACGTCGCTGGGCTGGCGCAGGGCCGGAAGCAGGTCGAGCGCGTCCTCGAGGCCATAGAGGCGCAGTAGTTCCGCGTCATAGGTCGCAGCAGGCATGCGCACCAGCCCGGCCCCGGACATGTCAGAAATGTCGGTGGCGAGCTGACCGGTGAGGTGCCAGGTCAGCACATCCTTGGCGAAGAGCAGCGTGCCGGCGCGGCGGTAGACCTCGGGCTGGTTCTGCTTGAGCCAGGCCAGGAGGACCGGCGTCTGCGAGGGCCAGGGCCGCTGCAGGCAGATGGCATGGAGTTGTCCACCCACACTGGCGTCCAGCGCGCCGGCCAATTGCGCGGCCCGGCTATCGAGCGACTGGATGCCCAGAAGCGGCTGTCGCTCCTTGTCGAGAAGATAGAGCCCATTGCCATGTCCCGCCGTGCCGATCGCCGCGATCTGGCCGGCATCGATCCCCGCCTTTGCAATGCACTGGTTGATAGCCACCTTCGCATTGTCCCAGAGTTCGGGCACGGAGCGCTCCACCATGCCGGCGGCCGGCTTGTGGGTGGCGCCGTCGATGCCATGGGCGGCCACCTGCTTTCCGTCCAGGGTGAAGAGCACGGCCTTGATGACGGTATTGCCGGCGTCGAGGCCGAGCAGATAGCGCGGTGCATCAGCCATTGTTGTAGACCTCCCAGGCCGCTTCCCCATCTGCGCCATCGTGGATAATGGCCATCAGCGCCGCAACCACGGCCTTCGGATTGGCATGCTGATAGATATTGCGTCCATAGACCATGCCCTTGGCGCCCTGCCGCATCAGCCGGGCTGACTTGGCCAGCACGGCCTTGAGGTCCTCCTTGCCGCCGCCGCGCACCAGCACCGGCACGCGCGCGGCCTCCACCACGCGGTGGAAATCCTCGGGATTGTCGGTGGGATCGGCCTTGATGATGTCCGCGCCCATTTCGGACGCAAGGCGCACCAGCGGCACGATCTTTTCGACATCGCCGTCGACCTGGTAGCCGCCGCGGACGTCATTGGGCAGCATGACCAGCGGTTCGATCATCAGCGGCATGCCATATCTGGCGCAATCGGCGCGCACGCGGCTGATATTGTCCACGCATTGGCGGAAGAGTTCCGGCTCGTCGGGCAGCATGAACAGGTTGACCACGACACAGGCCGCGTCCATTTCCAGCGCCCCGACGATCGGCTCGTCGCGGTTCTGCAGCATGGACCACATGACCCGGTGCCGCTGGGCATTATAGGGATTGCCCATGTCGATGCGCATGACCAGCGCCGGCTTGTCCTTTTCCGGGCGCGATTGCAGCAGGTCGGCCTGACCATAGGCCATCTGGATGGCGTCGGGCCTGGCGCCGATCAGGGCGTCGACGACCCCTGCCATGTCTTCGAGGCCCACGAGAAAGCTCGGCTCGTTGCAGACGCCGTGGTCGATGGCGACGTCGAGGCATCCTCCATTGGTGAAGAGCCGGTTCATCCTGGCTTTCGTGCTGATGCGCATAGCGCTCTCCCTGTTCAGTTGCGTTGCGCCAGCATGTCTGCCGAGACGCCGTGATAGGTTTGAAGATCGTGGACCAGGGCGGCGACCTGCCGT
>CBFGPB010000415.1:0-1754 GCA_965650545.1 uncultured Devosia sp.
TGGGTCTCGGTCGGCTATCCCCATCCCGATTTTCGGTGATTGACCCGACCGGGCCCGAAGCGTAATCGTGGACCCGCAATGGTTCCCCACGCGCCTAAGCGCAAGGGGATCAAAAGGGAACACGGTGCGGCGTACCCATAAGGGACCAAATCCGTGGCTGCCCCCGCAACTGTAAGCGGTGGGCGCTCTCATTTGCCACTTGGCCAAGGCATCGACCCGAAAAGTGCTACGCGGTTTTCGGACAAGGAGATGCCCAAGGGCCAGGGAAGGCGAGGGCGCTGTATTCACCGCGAGCCAGGAGACCTGCCGTTGCCGCCGGATCGATCCGGCGTCCATAGGGCGCTCGCGCCCACAACTGTTCCGTGCACGGAGGGTGCCACATGAATACCACTGCCGTTTCGACCGGCCTTGCTTCTCTTTCCCTGTCCCAGCGTCTTATCGCTGGTGTCATTGCGCTCATGCTGGGCATGACCTTCCTGGTCGGCACCGGCTTTGCCGGCGACTATCGCCTGCACAACGGCGCCCATGACACCCGCCACGCCATGGGTTTCCCCTGCCACTGACGCAGGATTTACGCGATGCTTGGCCCAGCCGGTCAGGCGCGTGAATAACCGGAAAAGAAGAGAACAAAAATGTTTCGCAATCTGTTTTTTGCTGCGCTGGTCGCAGCCCTTTGTGCTGGCCTTGTCACATCCGCCTTTCAGGCCTGGCGCGTTACCCCGCTGATTTTTGCCGCCGAGGCCTTCGAGGGGGGCAGCGAGGTGGCCGCGCATTCCCATGCCGAAGGCACGCCCGAGCATAGCCACGATGAGGTCGTCACCGAGGCGCACGCCCATGGCGATGACGAGTGGATGCCGCAGGATGGCTTCGAGCGCACGGCCTATACCATCCTCGCCAACGTGCTCACGGCGGCCGGCTATGCGCTGATCATCGGCGCCGTCTCGGTGCTGTTCAACCTGCCAATCACCTTCGCCAACGGTCTCTATTGGGGGTTCGCCGGCTTTGCGGCCTTCACCCTCGCCCCGGCGCTCGGCCTGCCGCCCGGCATGCCCGGCATGCCCACGGCCGACACGCTGGCCCGGCAGATCTGGTGGTTCACCGCCGCTATCGGCACCGGCGCTGCCTTCGTGCTGGTGGCCAAGTTGCGCGCACCCTGGGCGCTGGCCCTGGCCGTGGCTTTGGTGCTCGCGCCGCAGCTGATAGCCGCTCCGCAGGCGCCCAATGACCCGACCGCAGTGCCGCCGCGCATGACGGCCGAATTCGTTGCCGCGGTACTCTACAATGGCGCGATATTCTGGGTCGTGCTGGGTCTGGCCTTTGGCCGCATGGCCGACTTTCTCGCCGCCCGCCCCGCCACCATTCCCAATGGAGCCAAGGCATGACCAAGATCCCCACCACCGTCATCACCGGCTTCCTCGGCGCCGGCAAGACCACGCTCGTGCGCCACATGCTGGCCCACGCCCCGAAGGGCAAGCGCATTGCCCTCATCATCAATGAGTTCGGTGACCTCGGCGTCGACAAGGATATCCTCGCCGGTTGTGGCGACGAGACCTGCCGCGAGGAGGACATGGTCGAGCTCTCCAATGGCTGCATCTGCTGCACCGTGGCCGACGAGTTCATCCCCACCATGCAGGCCCTCCTCGCCCGCGAGGACAAGTTCGATCACATCGTCATCGAAACCTCGGGCCTGGCCCTGCCACAGCCGCTGATCCGCGCCTTCAACTGGCCCGAGATCAAGGCCCAGGTCACCATCG
>CBFGPB010000416.1:0-1726 GCA_965650545.1 uncultured Devosia sp.
ACCGGCAGGTCGCCGAAGAGCGCGTTCATGCCCTACTCCGCCGGCTCGGCCGGCTTGGCCGGTGCCTTGAGCGGCCCCCGGCTGACCGTCATCGCGGAAAAGCCGAGCACCGTCGCAACGAGCACGGCGCCGCCGCTGTAGAAGGCAACCGTCAGCCCGAACAACTGCCCCAGAACACCAAACATGGCCGGGCTCAGCACCTGGGAGAAACGGTTGGCCAGGAGGCGCAGGCCCATCAGCTTGCCGCGCTCGCTCTCGCCCACGGCATCCACCATGATCATGATGCTGACCGGCAGGTTGACGCCAACCGCCCCGCCGATGATGGCCGCAAGCAGCAGCATGGTGATGGGGTTTGCCACCGCCAGAGGCGTCAGCACGACACCGAAGGCGGCGATGGTGCCCGCCGCCAGCAATATCCATTCCAGCGAGTAACGCTTCATCAGGCCGTTGAGGGCAAAGCGCGACAGCATGCCGGCCAGGCCCTTGAGCGAAACCGTGACCGCGATGAGGAAGGTGGCGAAGCCGTTCTGGGCCAGATAGAGCGGCAGGAAGCTCATGTAGAGCGCCTGGATGTACATGACGAGGAAAGTGCCGGTCAGGCCGAACTGCACCGGACGCGATCCGGCAAGGCCGATGCCGCGCTTGTAGCTCGAGAGGATGCCCGAAGGACTGAAGGCGTCGCGCACGCGCACATTGCTGGCATCGGGGTGCGGGTATCTGGTGCTCAGCCAGAACAGCGCGATCATGAACAGGATGCAGGCGACCAGCGAGGCTATGAAGGCAGCGCGATAGCCATCATTGGGGACTGCAAAGGCCGAGGCGATGAGGCCGCCGATGACCGGGCCCAGCATGCCGCCGCCCGACATCCACATGGAATATTTCTTGATCGCGTCGTTGCGCCGCTCCCGGTCGCCATGGGCCACGAGCACCTGGAACGAGGACGCCATGATAACGACAGAGGCGCCGATAAGCACCTGGGAGAGGGCGAGCAGCGGGATGCCTGTGGCAAACACCGTGCAGACCAAGGAGGCCAGCAGGAACCAGGAGCCGTATTTCAGCATCTTCATCGGTCCGATGGAGTCGATGAGCTGTCCGGCCGGCATGGCAATGACGATCGGCAAGAGCGCCTTGAGCGTCACCATCAGCCCCACCATGAAGGTGGATGCCCCCAGTTCGGTCGCGTAGAGCGCAAAGAAGGGGTTGGCGAGACCCTGGATGGTGAAGAACACACCGCCGCCGATGACGCCGAACCGGGCAAAGCGCGCTCCGGCGTCATCGGACGCAAGGTTAGTGGGCATAGTGGCAGGCTACCTGTCTTGAAAGGTCGTGGTCGGGTAAAGCCGGCTTTTCGGCGCGGCAGCGATCGGTCGCCATGGGGCAGCGCGAAGCAAAGGCGCAGCCCTTGGGCAGGTTGAGAGGACTGGGCAGCTCGCCCTGGAGCGGCGCCGATGTGCGACGGCTCTCAATGGCCGGGTCGGGAACCGGGACCGCGTCGATGAGCGCGCGCGTATAGGGGTGGCGTGGATCGGAGAAAACCTCTTCGGCCGCGCCATATTCCACCACCTCGCCCAGATACATGACCGCGATGCGGTCCGAGATGTAGCGGACGGTCAACAGGTCGTGAGAAATGAAGACGAAGCTGATCCCCAGTTCCTCCTTGAGATCGACCAGGAGGTTGATGATCTGCGCCCGCACCGACACGTCGAGCGCCGAAGTGGGTTCGTCG
>CBFGPB010000417.1:0-1710 GCA_965650545.1 uncultured Devosia sp.
ATGGGGACGAGCGCAGCCTGGTCGACCTTTTGGTCGAGCAGATCGAGTTTGCCGACGTGATCGTGCTCAACAAGGTCTCCACGGCATCGGATGCCGACCGCCGGGCGGCCCATACCATTATCAAGGCGCTCAATCCCTCGGCGCGCGTCGTCGAAGCCGATTTCGCCCAGGTGCCGCTTGATGAGGTGCTGGATACCGGCCTCTTCAGCCTTGAGGCAGCCGAAGCCAACCCACTCTGGTTCAAGGAACTCAACGGCTCCGCCGAGCACGTCCCCGAAACCGAGGAATATGGCGTGCGCTCCTTCGTTTATCGCGCGCGAATGCCTTTCAACCCGCTCCTGCTCGACCGCTTCATCAAGTCGTCCTGGCCGGGCGTCATCCGGGCGAAGGGTTTCTTTTGGCTCGCTACAAGGCCGCATCTGGTCGGCGAACTGAGCCAGGCCGGCGCGCTGGTGCGCACGCAGCGGCGTGGCATGTGGTGGGCCTCTGTGCCGCCTCAGCGCTGGCCCGACAACAGGGAATGGCGCGACGCCATGGCGCCGTATCTGGACCCCATCTGGGGCGATCGCCGACAGGAGATCGTCTTCATCGGCTCCAGTGCGATGGACGAAACGGACATTCGGCGTCGCCTCGACGCCTGTCTGGTTCCCGCCCGTGCCATGACCATCGACGCTTGGGATCGGCTGCCCGATCCATTCCCCGCTTGGAGCTGAATGCCTCCCAAGGGGCGGCCTACTTCAGCGGCCCCTTGAAGATGAAGAAGGCGCCCAGCGCGATCAGCGCAAAGCCGATGCCGTGGTTCCAGGTGAACTTCTCGCCCAGGTAGAGCACGGCGAACAGTGCAAAGACCGTAAGGGAGATGACCTCCTGGATGGTCTTGAGCTCGGCGCCTGAATAGATGCCGTAGCCGATCCGGTTGGCGGGCACCGCCAGCCAATATTCGAAGAAGGCAATGCCCCAGCTCACCAGCACCACCACCCAGAGGGCCGCGCCGGGGAATTTGAGGTGCCCATACCAGGCGAAGGTCATGAACAGGTTGGAGGCAACCAACAGCCCGATCGGGGCCAGCGTGGCAAAATTGAAGCCCAATTCTTCACCCGGAAAATAAAGCGAATCGGCTCGTCCCCGGGCCGCCGCGCATATCTCCTCTGCCGCCGCAAAACTGGCAAGCCGCTTCCGCTCAACCCTGCCGCGCGCCTCCGGCTATCGCGAAGCCCCGGTCACCTGTTCGAGCGAAAAGATCTCGTCGCTGACATCGTCGATTTTCTTCCGCACCAGCGCCTGCGCGTCATAGAGGCCGCGATTGTAGAAATAGGCGCCCATTTTCTCGGCGAAGAACTGCATCAGCATTTCCGCCGGAATGGCGCCGATCGACTGGTCCAGCTCCTCGCGGAAGTAGTCCTGGATGTCGCCTACAATGGCCTTGGTTTCCTCGCGGCTGAACGTGATCGGTTTCATCTGCTTGGGTCTCCCTTCAGCTCCCGTTCATAGCGCGAGTCGCTTCTTGTCGGGCATCACGGCTTGGGCCATTCTGCCCGCGCCCGAGGAGAAACGCGCCATGTCGCCCCGCCTGGTTCTGCTTGCCCTGCTGCTCGCCCTGTCTACCCCCACCCTGGCCGAAGAAATCGTCTGCGAAGGCGCCTTCGGCATCGACAGCTCCGAGGCGCGCCTCATCGAGATCTACGGCGCCGACAATGTCTGGACCGGCAC
>CBFGPB010000418.1:0-1706 GCA_965650545.1 uncultured Devosia sp.
GTGATTTCGAGACGGCCATCGCCATGGGTGCCACCCATGTGCGGGTCGGGTCGGCCCTATTCGGGAAACGTTAGGCGCGCCGGCATCGCCGGCACGGATCCGCCGGTCGAGCTGCCACCCGACCATAGGTCTCGTGGCCTTCTTCCCTCTGGCCACGCCGCTGGCGTGCCCAGCCTATCGGGGACGGCGCGAAGTCTTTCGTCAATATTTCGGTCCACCGGACCGAATTTGCCTGCTGGCATAGCTCGAAGTGCAACTTTTGGACCGATGGCGCGTTGCTGCAGGTTGAATAACGCCGTTGTGATTGGCTGGCCAAAAACGGGTCGCAATAGTGTGGCCTTGGTCGGTCTCAAGCGGAAAAGACCGGAGAAAACAATGAACAAGCGACGCATCCTGGTCGTAGATGACGACATGGACCTGCGCCAGACCCTGGTTGAACAACTGCAGGGCGAGCCTGACTTCGACATTCTCCAGGCGGGAACCGCCAATGATGCGCTCAAGGCCGTTCGCGAGCACAATATCGAGCTGACCATTCTCGATGTCGGCTTGCCCGACATGGATGGTCGCGACGCCGTCAAGCTGATGCGGCAGGAGGGCTACAAGAGCCCGGTGCTGATGCTGACCGGCCATGACACCGATGCCGACGAGATCAAGGGGCTCGAATCGGGCGCCAATGACTATCTCACCAAGCCGTTCCGTTATCCGGTGCTCCTGGCCCGCATCAACGCAGCCCTCCGGCAACGCGACCAGAGCGAGGATGCGGTCTTCACCATTGGCCAGTACAGCTTCCAGCCCGCCGCCAAGGTGCTGGAGACCAATGACGGCATCAAGGTGCGCCTGACCGACAAGGAAACTTCCATATTGAAGTATCTCTATCGCCAGGGCCCCAAGACTATCACCCGCGACGTGCTGCTCAAGGAAGTGTGGGGCTACAACAACCGCGTCACCACCCACACGCTCGAAACCCACATCTACCGCCTTCGCCAGAAGATCGAACGCGATCCGTCCAATGCGCGCCTTTTGGTCACCGAGGATGGCGGCTACCGGCTTGTCCCCTGATAAGGGCAGGGGCCTGTTCATTTCCGCCCCGAACTGACTTATAGCTTGGTCAACAGGCCGCCCGCGCCTTGCGGGCGGCTATTGGCGCATCGGGTCTGGGGCTCATGAGAATGGATGATGCGGCCGGGGTTCTGGCCCGGGCCGATTTCTTCGACATCTGCGATGAAGAGCAATTGCGCATGCTTGGCTTTGCCGGCGATCGCAAGCATTTCGACGCCGATGCCATCATCTACAAGGCCGGCGACGTACCGACCGGCGCTTTCGTTCTCATCGAAGGCACGGTCAAGGCCAAGCACGAGGGTGCCGAAGCGGGCAAACCCTATGCGCTCTCCGAGCCGGGCAGCGTCATTTCCCCCACCTCGCTGATCCTCGAAAAGCCTCGGCCGGTGACCTTTACCGCCGTGACCGATTGCGAGCTCCTGTTCGTGCCGCGCTCGGCCTTCATGAAGCTGGCCCGGCAAGATCCGGAACTGGCGGCGCGGGCGGCACAGCGAATCCAGCAGGATCTGGGCAAATACATGCACGCCCTTGAGCCGTTGCGCGGGAAAATGAAAGGCGCGTGAGCGCGTCGCCCGGCCTTGCGGCGTCGCGAGTGCACGGTAACGAACGGCCAGTGGCCCACAATTCGAACGTTCAAAGAAACGAGC
>CBFGPB010000419.1:0-1702 GCA_965650545.1 uncultured Devosia sp.
GTCACCATGGAAGGCATTCTCTATGCCGGCGGTGGCTTCATCCTGGGCTATCTGGTCCTCTCCGGCCTCGTCCGCTTTGCTGCCATGCCCTTCCGGCGAGGCACGGGGCGGATCAGGGTGACGCGGTGAGCTGAGTTTGTTGCGTAAATTCCGCCACCCACCGATCCGTCCTCGGGCTTGACCCGAGGACCTGTCCCAACATCCACCGCGTTGCCAGTGGCCCTCGGTTAGGCCCGAGGACGGCCCCCAGTTCGGCCAAGGGCTTTGTGACGGGTGGCTCGGCTCGAAGGATATAAACAAATCTTTATATCCGTCATTGATCGGTAACACCCGCTCCCGTATAGGAAGGGCAACGAAATCCCTTTCTGCGGAGCCTTCCCATGACCAAGAGCCCGACCGACTACGCGGTCAAGGACATTTCCCTCGCCGATTTCGGCCGCAAGGAAATCAATATCGCCGAGATCGAGATGCCGGGCCTGATGGCCATCCGCGAGGAATATGCGGCGGCCCAGCCCTTGAAGGGCGCGCGCATTGCCGGCTCGCTGCACATGACCATCCAGACCGCCGTGCTCATCGAGACGCTGGTCGCCCTGGGCGCCGATGTGCGCTGGGTCTCGTGCAACATCTTCTCCACCCAGGATCACGCCGCCGCCGCCATCGCCGCCGCCGGCATTCCGGTCTTCGCCCACAAGGGCGAGACGCTGGAAGAATACTGGGACTTCACCGACCGCATGATGGAATGGGGCGATGGCGGCACGCCCAACATGATCCTCGACGATGGCGGCGACGCCACCATGCTGGTGCTGACCGGCGCCAAGGCCGAGAAGGATCCGTCCATCCTCGACAAGCCCGGCAATGAGGAAGAGGAAATCTTCTTCGCCACCATCAGGAAGCGCCTGGCCAAGAGCCCGAATTTCTATTCGACCATCCGCGCCAATATCCGCGGCGTCTCGGAAGAAACCACCACGGGCGTGATGCGCCTCTACCAGCTCCACGCCAAGGGTGAGCTGCCCTTCCCCGCCATCAACGTCAATGACTCGGTCACCAAGTCCAAGTTCGACAACAAGTACGGTACCCGTGAATCGCTGGTCGACGCCATCCGCCGCGGCACCGACGTGATGCTGGCCGGCAAGGTCGCCATCGTCTGCGGCTATGGCGACGTGGGCAAGGGTTCTGCCGAGTCGCTGCGCGGCGCTGGCGCCCGCGTGCTGGTCACCGAAGTCGATCCGATCTGCGCTTTGCAGGCCGCCATGGAAGGCTTTGAGGTCGTCACCCTCGAAGACGCCGCTCATCGCGCCGACATCGTCGTCACCGCCACCGGCAACCGCGACGTGCTCATGATCGACGACATGCGCAACCTCAAGGACATGGCCATCGTCTGCAATATCGGCCACTTCGACAACGAGATCGACGTTCTGGGCCTGCGCAACTTCAAGTGGACCAATATCAAGCCGCAGGTCGACATGATCGAGCAGCCCAATGGCAAGCGCCTGATCCTCCTGTCCGAAGGGCGCCTCGTGAACCTGGGCAATGCCACCGGTCACCCGAGCTTTGTCATGTCCGCCTCCTTCTCCAACCAGACCCTGGCCCAGATCGAACTCTGGACCAATGGCGACAAGATCGAGAAGAAGGTCCACGTCCTGCCCAAGCATCTCGACGAGAAAGTTGCCGAACTGCACCTGGCCAAGCTGGGCGCCAAGCT
>CBFGPB010000420.1:0-1700 GCA_965650545.1 uncultured Devosia sp.
CCATGACGATCCTGGCGCCGGCCGCCTTGGTGATGATCGGATAGACCGAAAAGCCATAGCGGTTCATCACCGCCTCGTCGCCTTCGCCGAGATAGGTCTGGGCAAGCAGGTGCAGCAAGTCGTCCGAACCATTGCCGCAGACAATGCTGGCCGGGTCGATGCCATGCACTTCGCCCAGCGCCTCGCGCAGCACGCGGGACGAACCCTCCGGATAGATTTCCAGATGCGCCGCCGCCTCGATCATGGCGGCCAGCGCCTTGGGGCTTGCGCCCAGGGGCGATTCATTGGCCGAAAGCTTGATCGCCTTGCTGCCCGGCTTGCCGGACTTGCCCGGAAGGTAAGGCGCAATATCGAGAATTCCGGGCTGCGGAACAGGACGCTGTGGATCGGACATTTTTCTTGATGGTCATTCGCGGAAAGGCCGCGCGGACCATAGTGAAAGCGGGGGCGGAAGGCAAAGGCTTCGACCCTCTACAACTGCACAAAACACGGCGCCGTCCTCGGGCTCGACCCGAGGACCAATCTGAACGAACACGATTGCGACGAGTGGCCCTCGGATCAAGTCCGAGGGCGGCACGGTGGGTGACGAAGTCACAGCGCCTATCGTCACCCCTACCCACTCCGCGCCGTGGCCGCGCTCAGGCCCGGCACGCGGACATAGCGCTCGGCCTTCTTGCGGCGGGGCACGGCCGGGAAGGCCTCCTTGCGGGCACGGATGCAGATGACGCCGCTCATGGCCGGGCCGAAGAGACGCCCGAAGCGCTCGAAAAAGCGCGGATACTTGAGCACCAGCCGCGACTGGAAGGGCGGCAGGAACAGCGCGTCGCGCCAGGCCTCGGGCACGAAGCTATGGTCGCGCAAGAGCTTATCGAGCTGTCCGCCCGAATAGGGATTGCCCTGGCCGAAGGGCGTATTGTCACGCTGCGCCCAGATGCCGCGCCGCCGCGGCACGACCAAGAGCAGGTGCCCGTTGGGCGCCGTGATGCGCCAGAGCTCGCGCATCAGTTCCTCGGCATCGGCCACGTGTTCGAGGGCGTGAATGGCAACCGTGAGGTCCACCGCCGCATCGGTCAATGGCATTTCCAGCGGATCGCAGAGCACGGTGCGCGACGGACCTTCGCGCGGCCAGGCCGAAGCCCCCTGCCGCTCCGGCATGAAGGCCAACACCCGCTCGGCGGGCGCCAGCGAAAACCGCAGATAGGGCGTGGCAAAGCCGAGACCCAGGACACGCCGCCCCTTGAGGTCGCCCGCCAGTTCGATGACCTGTTCGCGCACCAGGGCCCGCGAGAGGCGCCCCAGCGGGGACTTGTAGAATTCGATGAGACGGGTGACGTCGGTGGTCATGGCGCGAGCTTGCCAAAGGCGCGTGAACTTGTCCAATCCGGCATTGTCATTGCTGGCCACACTCCCTAGCTTGCGGGCCAAACGAACCAAAGGAGAGTGCAAGATGGGCCTGATCGTGGACGTCTTTGCCGCCCGCAGCGACAATTTCGGCTATCTGGTGCATGACGAGGCCAGTGGCCGCACGGCGGCCGTAGATGCCCCCGAGGCCGCCGCCATCCGCAATGCGCTGCTGCATCGGGGCTGGACGCTGACCGACATTTTTATCACCCATCACCATATCGACCACGTGGAAGCGATAGCCGAGCTCAAGGCCGAATTCGGAGCGCGCGTCGTCGGCCCGCGCGCCGAAGCCGACA
>CBFGPB010000421.1:0-1695 GCA_965650545.1 uncultured Devosia sp.
TCGCCCACGATGCAATAGTGCAGCGGCTCGCCGCGCGCCTTGAGCTGCTCGACCACGACCTTGGTGCCGTCAACGGACGGGCCTTCCTCGTCGCTGGTGAGCAGGAACGCGAGCGCGATGCCGGGCTCGGGCGTTGCGGCCAGAAATTCCTCCACGGCCACGACAAACGCCGCGATCGAGGTTTTCATGTCGCTGGCGCCGCGGCCGTAGAGCTTGCCATCGCGGTGCGTGGGCACAAATGGATCACTGCTCCACTGCGCCAGCGGACCGGTGGGCACCACATCGGTGTGGCCTGCAAACACTATGGTTTTGATAGCTGATGGCGCAAGACCGTCAAGCGCTACCGGCCTTTTTGCCCATAAATTGCTGACGCGGAAGTTGTCCGGGCCGCTGTCCATGCGCTCGCAGACAAAGCCCAGCGGGGCGAGGCGGGCGGCCAGCACGTCCAGGCAGCCGGCGTCCTCGGGGGTGATGGAGGGAAGGGCGATGAGCTGTTCGGCCAGGTGCAGGGTGCGGGACATGGGGGAGAAGGGGTCAGGAGAGGAACCGCACGGCGTCAGGCCGCGGGCTTGACGTCCAGCACGATCTCGGTGAACGAAGGCTGGTCGTCGGGAGTGTCCCGCGCTTCCTTTTGCGCCTTGGCGGCGTTGGCCGCCAGTGAGAAATCGTTTTGCAGGCGCCACATCAGGTTGGTCGGCGAGTCGGCATAGGCCATGCCTTCCTTGCGGTCGATCTGCGAATCCATGATGAGGCGGGCCAATGCTTCCTCGAAGGTCTGCGAGCCCTCGGCCATGGACTTTTCCATGGCTTCGCGCACGCCGGAGAAATCACCCGCCTCGATCAGGTCGGACACCAGCTTGGTGTTGAGCATGACCTCCACGGCGGGCACGCGGCCGCCGTCGAGCTTGCGCACCAGGCGCTGCGAGATCACGGCCTTGAGCGCCGAGGCCAGGTCGCCCAGCATGGTGGGGCGCACTTCGACGGGGTAGAACGACAGGATACGGTTGAGGGCGTGGTAGCTGTTGTTGCCGTGCAGCGTAGCCAGGCACAGGTGGCCCGACTGCGCATAGGCAATCGCGGCCGACATGGTTTCGCGGTCGCGGATTTCGCCGATCAGGATCACGTCGGGCGCCTGGCGCAGCGCGTTTTTCAGGGCGGTCTGCAGGGACTGGGTGTCGCTGCCGATCTCGCGCTGGTTGACGATGGACTTCTTGTTCTTGAACTGGTACTCGACCGGGTCCTCGATGGTGAGGATGTGGCCTGTCAGCGCCTCGTTGCGGGTGTCGATCATCGACGCCAGCGAGGTGCTCTTGCCCGAACCCGTGGCGCCCACCATCAGGATGAGGCCGCGCTTTTCCATGATCAGCTCGCGCATCACGGCCGGCAGGCCCAATGAGTCGAACTCGGGAATCTGCTGCGAGATGAATCGGATCACCACGGCATAGCTGCCGCGCTGGCGCATGGCGCTGACCCGGAACCGGCCCACGCCGCTGAGCGGCACGCCCATGTTGAGCTCGCCGGTTTCTTCCAGCTCCTCGATGCGGTCGGGCGGGACGATTTCAGAAAGCAGGTTGCGCGGCGCGTCGGCGGGCAGGATCTGGTTGTTGATCGGCACGCACTCGCCGTTGATCTTGATCAGTGCCGGCGCATTGGCCGACAGGTAGACGTCGGAGGCTTTTTTCTCGGCCATCAGGC
>CBFGPB010000422.1:0-1683 GCA_965650545.1 uncultured Devosia sp.
TCCATATTGTCGATCTCGCCGCCCTGGGCCGAGAGCAGCAATTCGCCAGCCATGAGATTGCCCGGCCGCACCTCGGCCGCGGGCACACGCCTCAGCTCCATCACGAAAGCAAAGAGCGACACGCCGCGCTCAAGCACCAACAGGTCGCCATTGGGCAGGAACTTGCAGTCCGTGGGATTGACGATGGGCGAGTTGACAAGGGCTACCGGCCCCTTGTCGTTCACCCCCAAAAGCTCGCCGCGATGATTGCCATCGGCATCGAGTGCCTCCTCGGCAAGGAGCAGCGTCGAGCCGGCGATAGGCGAGGCGGGTGGGGCGATACAGACTGACTCCAGCGTCTCATTGGTGCGCTCGTCCGAAAGCCATTGCGGAATGGCCACTTCCCGGGCTGCGCCCCCAGGCTTGCCCTCCTCGATAGAGAAATCGGCAACGCGGGTCAGGTGCTCGAAGCCCACCCGCACCGCTGCCGGCTCGCCATTGCGCCAGACGGTGTCCATGCCCTCGGCGTCGCGGGCATACTGGCGCGGCAGGACCTCGCCGCCCGAATTGCGCATCGGCTCGATGGTGACCCCGATCAGGCCGATCAGGCGGTCGGCCTGGTCATAGGCCAGCTGACCGGAGACGAAATTGCCCCGGTCGGTGACGAGAGCAATGCGTTGATCAGGCCCGGTCCGGGTAATGCTGGACAGGCCGCCAAAGGTATCGTCCGGGCTCTGCAGCGTCAGCCCGCCACGAAAGACCAGCCCGTCAACGGGCTGGTCGAGCGCCACGCCCTTGAACTGGCTGACCGGCGCTGCACTCACCGTCACCTCCACCGCCCTGGCCGGCAGGGCCAGGACGGCAAGCGCGAGGGCAAGGGCAAGGCGGGACGTCATCCCCGACCTCGGCGGCGGGTCTGGGCCGGCATTTCTTCGTCGAACAGCGCCGCCAGCTCGTCGGTCAGCGCACCGGCCAGTTCCTCGGCATCGAGCAGGGTCACGGCGCGGCGATAGTAGCGGGTCACATCGTGGCCGATACCCACGGCCACCAATTGGATGGGCGAGCGGGTCTCGATATCCTCGATGACCTGCCGCAGATGGGCTTCGAGGTAATTGCCGGCATTGACCGACTGGGTCGAGTCATCGACCGGCGCGCCATCGGAAATCACCATCATGATGCGGCGCTGCTCGGGCCGGGCCATGAGGCGCTTGCGGGCCCATTCGAGCGCCTCGCCGTCGATATTCTCCTTGAGCAGGCCCTCGCGCATCATCAGGCCAAGGTTCCGCCTTGCATGGCGCCAGGGCTCATCGGCCGCCTTGTAGATGATGTGGCGGATGTCGTTCACCCGGCCCGGATTGGGCGGGCGATTGGCTTCGAGCCATGCCTCGCGGCTCTTGCCGCCCTTCCAGGCGCGGGTGGTGAAGCCGAGGATTTCCACCTTCACCCCGCAGCGTTCCAGTGTGCGTGCGAGAATATCGCCGCAGATCGCCGCAATGGTGATTGGGCGGCCGCGCATCGAGCCGGAATTGTCGATCAGCAAGGTGACGACCGTGTCGCGGAAATCGGTGTCGTTCTCGACCTTGAAACTCAGCGCCTGCAACGGATCGGTGACGACGCGCGTCAGGCGCGCCGTATCGAGCAGGCCCTCTTCGAGGTCGAACTGCCAGCTCCGGTTCTGCTTGGCCATGAGGCGCCGCTGCAGCT
>CBFGPB010000423.1:0-1674 GCA_965650545.1 uncultured Devosia sp.
GCGACAATGCCTCGATCAAGCTCGATGGCTTTGCCACGCTCTACATGGACAAGCTGCGCGCCCTGAAGGGCCTCTATCGCGGCGTTGAGTTCGAGGACGAGATGGTGGCCTACCTGCCCCATGCCACCTTTAACCTCAATCCGCGCGCCTCCTCCATCGACACCCCGCTCCATGCCTATGTGAACCGGCCCTATGTCGATCACATGCATCCCGATGCGATCATCGCCATTGCCGCTTCGAAGAACTCGAAAGAGCTGACCAAGCAGATCTTCGGCGACGTGATCGGCTGGCTGCCGTGGAAGAAGCCCGGCTTTGAGCTCGGCCTCTGGCTGGAAAAGTTCTGCCTCGAGAACCCGAACGCCAAGGGCGTCGTCCTCGAAAGCCACGGCCTCTTCACCTGGGGCGACACGCCCAAGGAATGCTACGAGACCACCATTGCCATCATCAATCAGGCCATCGCCTGGTTCGAGGAGCAGACCGAAGGCAAGACCATTTTCGGCGGCGCTGCCACCCAGTCGCTCGATGCCGATGCCCGTCGCGCCGTTGCCGCCCGCCTGATGCCGAAAATCCGCGGCTTCATCTCCGAGGACAGCCACAAGCTGGGCCATTTCGACGACTCTGCCGCCGTGCTCGAATTCGTCAATTCCAGGAACCTGCGTCCGCTGGCGGCCCTCGGCACCTCCTGCCCCGACCATTTCCTGCGCACCAAGATCCGCCCGCTGGTCATCGACTTCGACCCGGCCAATCCTGATGTCGACGCCGTCATCGCCGGCCTCGGCGACCAGATCGCCGCTTACCGCGCCGACTACGCCGCCTATTACGAGCGCTGCAAGCACGACAACTCGCCCGCCATCCGCGATCCGAATGCGGTCGTCTACCTGATCCCCGGCGTGGGCATGATCACCTTCGCCAAGGACAAGGCCACCGCCCGCATTTCCGGCGAATTCTATGTCAACGCCATCAACGTGATGCGCGGCGCCTCGACCGTTTCGGAATATCAGGGCCTGCCCGAGCAGGAAGCCTTCGACATCGAATACTGGCTGCTCGAAGAAGCCAAGCTCCAGCGCATGCCCAAGCCCAAGTCGCTGGCCGGCAAGATTGCGCTGGTCACCGGCGGCGCCGGCGGCATCGGCAAGGCCACCGCCGCGCGGCTCCTGCGCGAAGGCGCCTGCGTCGTCCTCGCCGATATCGACCAGGCTGCGCTCGATGGTGCCACGGCCGAGCTCTCCGGCGTCTTCGGCGCCGACTTCGTCCGCCCGGTGAACATCAACGTCACGCGCGAAGAGCAGGTCATTTCCGGCTTCGCCCATGCCGTGGTCGAATTCGGTGGCCTCGACATTCTGGTGTCCAATGCCGGCCTCGCCTCCTCGGCCCCGATCGAGGAGACCACGCTCGAGCTCTGGAACAAGAACATGGACATCCTCAGCACGGGCTATTTCCTCGTCAGCCGCGAAGCCTTCAAGATTTTCCGCCAGCAGAAAATCGGCGGCAATGTGGTCTTCGTCGCGTCCAAGAACGGCCTCGCCGCTTCGCCGAATGCGGCCGCCTATTGCACTGCCAAGGCCGCCGAAATCCACCTCGCCCGCTGCCTGGCGCTCGAAGGCGCGGAAGCGCAGATTCGCGTCAATGTCGTCAATCCTGACGCCGTGCTGCGTGGCTCGAAAATCTGGGCCG
>CBFGPB010000424.1:0-1669 GCA_965650545.1 uncultured Devosia sp.
GGCGTCTCGTGCGGGCGGCCGAAATCGGGGGCGGCGGTTTCCTGGCCGGCATTGATGATCGAGCGGCGGATGGCGCGGGTGCGGGTGAACATGGCTTCGAGCGCGGCTCCGTCGCCATTGCGCACCGCCCGCTGCAACACTGACAAGTCCTCGTTGAAGCGGCCCAGCATCTCGAGCACCGCGTCCTTGTTGGTGAGGAAGACGTCGCGCCACATGACGGGATCGGACGCGGCGATGCGGGTAAAGTCACGGAAGCCTGAGGCCGAGAACTTGATGACCTCCGACTGGGTGGCCGCTTCGAGGTCAGCCACCGTGCCCACGATATTGTAGGCAATGAGGTGCGGGATGTGGCTGGTAATGGCCAGCACCATGTCGTGATGGGCCGCGTCCATGCATTCGACCTGCGAGCCCATCGCCTGCCAGAAGGCAACAAGCTTGTCGATATGGGCCTGCGGCACGCCATCGGTAGGCGTGAGCACACACCAGCGCCCGGCAAAGAGCTCGGGGAAGCCGGCGGAGGGACCTGAATGCTCGGTACCGGCAATGGGATGGCCGGGGATGAAGCTGACGCCTTGCGGCACATGCGGCCCAACTTGCCTGACCACATGTTCCTTGACCGAGCCGACATCGGAGAGGATGGCGCCCGGTTCCAGATGCGGACCAATGGCCTGGGCCAGCGCCCCATAGGCGCCCACCGGGGCGCAGAGGATGACGAGATCGGCGCCGCGCACCGCTGCGGCTGCATCGAGCGTATAGATATCGCCCAGCTTGAGTTCGCGCGCCTCGTCCAGCGTTTCCTGCCGGCGGGTAGCGATGGAGATGACCTCCACCAGCCCCTGCCGCCGCGCCGCCAGCGCGATGGACGAACCGATGAGACCGATGCCGATCAAGGCAAGTTTCTTGAAATGTACGCTCATGCCGTCCCGTCCATGGATTTGAGCACGCCAGCCACGGCGCGCATGGCTTCTTCCGAGCCGATGGAGATCCTGAGGCCCTGCGGAATGCCATAAGAGGCGCCGATTTCGCGCACGATATAGCCGGCTTCGGCCAGCACCTCGAAAGCCCGGGCCGCAGTTTCGGGATTGTCGAACAGGACCATGACGAAATTGGCCTGGCTCGGAATGACCCGCATGCGATTGCCCGAAAGCTCGGCCGTCAGCCAGTCGCGCCATTGCGCATTATGCGCCTTGAGCCTTTCGGTGAATTCGACATCGCGAACAGCCGCGGCACCCGCCATCTGCGCCGGCAGGTTGACGTTGAAGGGGCCACGAATGCGGTGAATGGCATCGACGACATGCGCCGGCCCGACCATCCAGCCGATGCGGGCAGCGGCCAGGCCCATCTTCGAGAAGGTGCGGACCATGACGACATTCTCGTGCGCCTGCACCAGGTCCAGCCCCACCGAATAGTCGGCAGCGGTGACATATTCGGCATAGGCGCTGTCCACGACCAGGAGGATATCGGGCCTCAAACCGGCGTGCAGCCGCGCCACTTCGGCCGCACCGAGATAGGTACCCGTGGGGTTATTGGGATTGGCGAGCCAGACCACCTTGGTCCGCTCGGTCACCGCGGCCAGCAGCGCATCGACATCGGCGCGATAGTCGCTCTCCTCGACCATGACGATCCTGGCGCCGGCCGCCTTGGTGATGATCGGATAGACCGAAAAGCC
>CBFGPB010000425.1:0-1668 GCA_965650545.1 uncultured Devosia sp.
GCGAGGCCGGCAATGACCAGCGACACCGAGGCGCGCAGGTCGGTGGCCATGACCTGGGCACCCTTGAGCTGCGACTTGCCGGTAATCGTGGCGACCTGACCATTGACAGCAATGTCGGCGCCAAAGCGGGCCAGCTCAGCCACGTGCATGTAGCGGTTCTCGAAGATCGTCTCGCGAATCTGGCTGGTGCCGGAGCTCATGGTCATCAAGGCCATGAACTGGGCCTGCAGGTCAGTCGGGAAACCGGGGAAGGGATCGGTCTCGACATCGACCGGCTGGATGCCATTGCCATTGCGGCGCACCCGCAGGCCATTGGCCTCAATAGCGAGCTCGGCACCGGTCTGGGCGAGGATATCAAGCGCCGATTGCAGGTGTTCAGGGCGTGCGCCCTTGAGCAGCACGTCACCGCCCGTCATGGCCGCGGCCATGGCAAAGGTGCCGGTCTCGATGCGGTCCGGAATGACGTCCACGGTGGCGCCGTGCAGTCTTTCCACGCCCTCGATGGTCAGCGTGCGGGTGCCGATGCCCGAAATCCTGGCGCCCATGGCGACGAGGCATTCGGCGACATTGGTGATTTCCGGCTCCTGGGCGGCATTCTCGATGACCGTGGTCCCACGCGCCAGCGTTGCCGCCATAAGGATGGTATGGGTGGCCCCGACCGAAACCTTGGGGAAGCTGACCGTGGCGCCGACGAGGCCGCCCTTGGGGGCCTTGGCCACGACATAGCCTTCGTCGATGTCGATCTCGGCGCCCAGTTCCTTGAGACCGTAGAGGAAGAGATCGACAGGACGCGTGCCGATGGCGCAGCCGCCCGGCAGGGAAACCCGCGCCTCGTGACAGCGGGCCAGCAGCGGCCCGATGACCCAGAAACTGGCGCGCATCTTGGAGACGAGGTCATAGGGCGCGGTGGTATCGACGATGTCGGCGGCGTGGAAGGTCATGCGCTGGCCCACGCCCTCCTCCTCGCCGCGGCGGCGGCCATGCACGGCAATATCGACGCCGTGGTTTTCCAGAATGCGTTCGAGCTGCTTGACGTCGGCCAGGCGCGGCACGTTCTGCAGCACCAGCGGCTCGTCGGTGAGCAGGGAAGCGATCATCAGCGGCAGAGCGGCGTTCTTGGCACCGGAAATGGGGATTTCGCCCCGAAGCTCATTGCCGCCGACCAAACGAATACGATCCATAAGAAGTCCTCAGATTTGGCCCTTGGGGCCTGCTACCTGTTGGGAGGCAAGGCAGGATCTTCGTTGCCGCGTAGGCCAGACCAGCCGTCTCAGAAAAAGTGGTGCGAATAGAATCGCCCGAAAATGGTTTACGGTTTCTTGTTCGTGTCCGCTTCCGGGGTGGTCAGCGCAGTCTCCGGTCCCGCACCCGTGGCGCGCGCCTTTGCCTGCTCTTTCCGACGCTTGAGGTTTTCCCGCAGCTTTGCGGCCAATCTTTGCTCGCGCTGTGCGGTTTGTTCCGCTTTGCCCATGGCCCGTCGGCACCTCGATTCCATTGCTGCGGTTGATAGGCTGTTTTTGGTCTTGCGTCGAGGGAGGCACTATGGCAAAGGAGCCCCCGTCGCCGCGCCGGATTACCGGCCCCCGCGAATTTGCTGCCGTAGCTCAGTGGTAGAGCACTCCCTTGGTAAGGGAGAGGCCGACAGTTCAATCCTGTCCGGCAGCACCA
>CBFGPB010000426.1:0-1668 GCA_965650545.1 uncultured Devosia sp.
AGAAATCGCTTCAAGTGCAGCCTCTAGTGCACGGGATGGATGGCGAACCAGTCCACCAGGTGGTCGATCAACGCCCGTACCTTGCCGGCCAGGTGGCGTCGGTGCGGATAGACGGCCTGAAGGGTCTGCCCGGTCGGCACGTAGTCCGCAAGAACCGGCACCAGCTCACCCGACCTGACAGCGGGTTCCGCCAGATAGGAGGGCAATCCGGCAAAACCGAGGCCCATTATTGCCGCAGTGCGCGCGGCCAGCGGCGAGTTGACCCGCACTGGCCCGTTGACTGGCACCGATATGGTCTTGCCATCCTCGGAAAAGCGCCAGTTCGACTGGCCCTGCAAGTTGACATCGACGATGCACGGCAAGTGCCGCAGGTCCTCGGGATGCTTGGGCGTGCCCACGCGCTTCAGCAGGTCCGGAGATGCCCCCATGACCAGGTGCATATCGGCAATCTTGCGCGCGATCAGCGAGGAATCGGCCAGCGTCGAGATGCGCAGGGCGACGTCGATGCCCTCGTCCACCAGGTCGACATAGCGATCCTCCAGCCGGAGATCGAGCGTCACTTTCGGGTGCTTGGCGAGATAAGCAAAGATCGCCGGGGCCAGCGTGCTCTCGCCGAAATTGCGCGGTGCCGATACGCGGAGCAGGCCACGCGGCTCTGCGGTCTGGTCGGCAATGGTGGCGTCGAGATCGTCCAGTTGCTGCAACAGGCTCGACGCTTCCCGGTAATAGGCCTCGCCCGCTTCGGTCAGACTGAGGCGTCGTGTCGTCCGGTTCATCAGCCGCACGCCCAGATAGTCTTCCAAGTCTGTCACATATTTGCTGAGCAGCGCCTTGGAACGTCCATGCTGTCGTGCCGCGGCGGAAAAGCCACCGGCGTCGAACACCTGCACGAAGGCACGGATGCGCGAAAGATCCTGCGTCATGGCGAATCCGTTCGTCCGGAAAAGGTCAATGGACGCATAACTCATCTGCACTGGGTGAACAATAACGCCCCTTGGTCGTTCTGCGATTAACGATAGGATGCAAGGCCAATCGACGGCGATAAGGAGATCGGACTATTTTCCCGCCCATGTCCAGACCCTCATCCCGCTCCACGCTCTACAGGCTCATCGAAGCCGGCCAGCTTGCGCATAGGGCATTGACCGTGCCTGTCGTTGAAAAGGGTCTCGAGCCGGGCGACGATGCCATCCTGTTCGTACTCGGCCGCTCCGGGACGACCGAGACCGATCTGGCAGAGGAGCTGGGCCTGTCACCGGACATGCTTTCGGGACGCCTGGAGCGCCTGGCCGGCCGCGACCTCGTCACCCGCCAGGCCGTCGGCCCGGAACTCCAGCCTGGCCTGGCGCTGACCGAGCGGGGCGTCCGCCTGCGCAATGCCCTAGCCGATCACTGGGCGCAACTTGAAGAGGCGCTGCTGGGCGAACTCAAACCCAAGCAGCGCAAGAAGTTCGGCGAGGCGCTGGGGCGCTTCGTCGATCTCCTGCGGCTCTAGCGCGCTTTCCACAAAAGTGGACACCACTTTTGCGGTTCGAGAGCGCGACAAATCAAAGAGGTAGAGCTCTCGTTCTGATTCCATCAAAACGAGAAATGCTCTAGCGTGCCGCTCACCCGAACTCACCAGACCCTCGTTCAGCTTGGGTTCATGCGCAATGTTGTTTCCTGAGACCA
>CBFGPB010000427.1:0-1667 GCA_965650545.1 uncultured Devosia sp.
CGAGTACCCGAGCCGGATGGCCCGATCTCCAGCGTCACGGTTGAATTGTCTTCCTTCTCTTCGCTCTCGTCGACGAACCAGGTGAAGACGATGCGTTGGTCGGGAATGAGGTCGCGATAGTAGCCCCAGGCGTCCGACGGTTCCCCGCCCTGCTTGCCGCCGAAGAAGAAGCGACCGCCCACCACCGGGTCAATCCGGATGTCCGTGACTTCATAATCGTCGAACTTGGCCTCCATGTTCCGGTTCATCCAGCGGCGGACAAGGGCTGGATCGAGCCAGGCCTCGTAGATCTGTCCGGGTGAAAGGGTCGAAAAGGTGTAGTCGGTCGCTGCAACTATGTTGGTCATGAAAATCCCCGAGAATGCACGTTGCCGGCAAGCGTTACTGCTTGCGCAGCAGGTGGACGATACTGGCCGGATTGAAGAACCATCCCGCCTCCAACGTGTCCGGCAGAGGTTCGATTGCGTCGTGGCGGGCAATCCCCGCCGCCTCCAGCTTGCGCGCCGCCGCCTCGAAATCGCTGGTCACCAGTTCCAACCAGATCTCCGCCTGGCTGATCTGGGACACCCGATCGATCCATAGGCGATTGGGGCCAAACCGGAAGGAGATGTCGTCGCCTCCGGCAATTTCTTCACAACCCAGCGTTTCCCGATAGAAGGCCACGACTGCCTCGTACTGGTGCGCCGGTACCTTCATGGCAATGTTCACGCCGCCGCTGATGGCGGTCATTTGTAGAACCCCTCGCGCAGATTGATGCCGTGCTCGAGATAGACCTTGAGGGCGCAGAGCATGCCGGTCCAGCCCTCGCAATTGCCATAGGATGACTTGAGCCCGCCCGGCGTTTGCCGCCAGCCACTCTCGGAAATCGTGACCAGCGTGCGCCCATCCTCGAGCCCGGTGAACTCCATGGTCACGGTCGTCTTGTACCCCACCGGCTGCGGCGTCTCGCCTGTCGTGCTGGGCTCGGTCGCCTCGCTCGCATCCCAGCGCAGGACGATCTTCGCATCCGGCACGACTTCCACCACCTCCACCGGGAAGGCGCCGGGAAAATCGTGAAAGTCCCAAGTGACGACAGCCCCGGTTTCGAGCCGCCCCTTGGCGCCGCCCGTAGTGAAATAGCCCGACAGTTTGGCGGGATCGACGACCGCCTCGAACACATCATGGACCGGTTTGTCGATCCGGCCCGACACGCGGAACTGCAATTGCAGGTCTTTCTCCTTGGCGACCACGGCACGCATGAACTGATCTCCCTTGGTTGACTGACCGTACAATATGTTATATTTCTATAACATGTCAAATGACGACGCAGACGACCTGGTTTTCAAGGCCCTCAGCCACCGCGTAAGGCGGCGCATTCTCGATCTCCTCAAGACTGAACCGCGCACCACCGGCATGCTGTGCGACCTCATTCCCGAGATCGACCGCTGCACGGTCATGCAGCATCTGGGCGTATTGGAATCGGCGGGGCTGGTGGTCGCGGAAAAGCGCGGCCGCGAGCGCTGGAACCACCTCGACGCCCTGCCCATTCACGCCATCCACGAGCGCTTCATCGGGCCTTATGCCGTCTACGCGGCCGCCATGCTGAGCCGGCTCAAGCAAACCCTCGACGCCTGAACGCTTGCGACGCAGCCCCGCCCCGCGCTACTCCCTATCGGCAGGAGACCGCG
>CBFGPB010000428.1:0-1665 GCA_965650545.1 uncultured Devosia sp.
TTCACCTTCTAGGCGACCACGGCGCGGGCTGCCGCCTCCAGCGCGCCGGGTCCATGGGGAATACCGAGCGCGCACATACCTGCTTCCATCGTCCCAAGCACGCCGATCACCATATGGGCGTTGACATGGCCCATATGGCCGATGCGCAGGTAGTCCTCGTAAGCCGGCTCGGTGGGCAGGGCCATGCCGAGGCCGATGCCCAGCGTCACGCCGGCTTCGCTCTCCAGCCAGCGCCGCAATTTGCCTGCCCCGCCATTGGGAATGGTCGCCGCCGTCACGGAATGCCCGCGCGCGGCTTCGCTCCGGACATTAAGCCCGATGCCTGACCCGTCCTGGCCCCAGGCCTCGAATGCGGCCCAGATCCCACGGGCGAGTCGCTTGTGGCGCAGCCACACCGCTTCCATGCCCTCCTCGTCGACCATCATGCGCAGGGCCTCATCGAGGCCATAGAGATGCTGGGTCGGTGGGGTGCCGCCAAAATATTGCCAATAGGCCTCGGCGTTTACACGCGCGCCGATGCTCCAATAGGGTGTCGCGAGATCGGCCCGTTCTGCGGCAGCAAGGGCATTGTCGGAGAACCAGAGCAGCGCCAGGCCCGGGGGCAGCATCATGCCCTTCTGGCTGGCGCCGATAATGATATCCACGCCCCAGGCGTCCATGCGCAGTTCTTCGCAACCGAGCGATGCAATGGCATCCACCGCCAGAAGCGCCGGGTGGCCTGCGGCATCGAGGGCCGCGCGAATGGCGGCGACGTCGTTGCGGATGGATGAGGCGGTGTCCACATGGGTCACCATCACATATTTGATGCGCCGGTCCATGTCGGCCTTGAGCGCCTCGGCAATGCGTGCGGGGTCGGCGGCCTCGCGGCCAAAGTCGAGCAGTTCGACATCCACGCCCATGCGCGCGGCTGCATTGGCCCAGCCCGTGCCAAACAGGCCCGAGGCCAGCGCCAGCGCCTTGTCGCCGCGCGAAAACATATTGGTCAGTGCCGCTTCCCAGCCGCCATGGCCATTGGCGATGTAGATCGCCGGGTGGTGGCGTGTCCCCACGAGGCGTTTCAGCCGCGCGAAGATCTGATGAGTGATGTCGATGATCTCGCCCTCATAGATGTTGGGCGAGGCGCGGTGCATGGCATTGAGCACGCGGTCCGGGACAACCGAGGGACCCGGAATGGCGAGATAGGTGCGGCCGGTGGTGGGAGGCATGGAGAATCCGAAAGGGCTGGTTTGTCCAGCCTAACGTGTCACGGGCGCGAGGCAAGCTGGCCCGCAGCGGAGCCTTTATGCGCGACCCGGCGCCGGAGCGCCGGATCGGCTGGGTGGATCAATGGGGCTCGGCGACCGGCACGGCCTTGCCGGGAGCATATTGTTCTCCGACGCCGAAGAGCCGGCCCCTTTCGGCGATCAGGATGAAGACCAGCGACACAGCGCCCATCGAGAAGTAGCCGGCCGCCACGGGGATGGTCGTGCCGTTGAACAACTGGCCGACAAAGCTGCCGATCAAGGCCCCGCCCACGGTCTGGATGAAGCCGAAGACCGACGCTGCCGTGCCGGCCACTGCGCCCAGGGGCTCCATGGACAGCGAGTTCATGTTCGAGGCGGACCAGCCGAAGGAGAACATGATGATGCACAGAAGGCCGAAGAACAGCCAGAGCGGCAGGAAGCC
>CBFGPB010000429.1:0-1651 GCA_965650545.1 uncultured Devosia sp.
GCCTGGTCATGCAGGACCAGTTCCGCAACGATCTCTGGATCAAGGACGTCACCGAGCCGGTTCTGGTCGCCCATGGCACGGCCGACCGCACGATCGGCGTTTCCAATGGCGAGCGGCTCCATGCGCTGGCGCCCAATCCCGATGAACTCTGGATCGTCGAGGGCGCCGACCACTCCGATCTCTGGAAGGCGGGAATCTGGGGCCAGGCCGAACCCTTCTTCGAGAAAGCCCTGACGCCGTGAAGCCGCCCCGCCCGCTGGGCATGTCCGCCCGGCGGACCGCCATTATCGGCGGGCTCATGGTCGCCACCGGCCCGCTGAGCCTGACGCTCTATTCCCCTGCCCTGCCCACCATCGTCGCCGATTTTGGCACCACCGATGCGGCAGGCAAGCTGACGTTGACCGTCTATTTCTCGGCCTTTGCGCTGGCCCAGCTGATCTGCGGCCCGCTCTCGGATCGCTACGGGCGACGCGCGGTGGGGCTGGGCTTCTTCGCCATCTATGTGCTAGGCAGCCTGATCGCCGCGGCAGCACCGAGCCTCGAAATGCTGTTCATCGGCCGCTTCGTGCAAGGGTTCGGGGTTTCCGCCGGTGTCGCCCTCTCTCGCGCCATGGTGCGTGACCAGTTCGTGGGCAGTGAAGCCATCCGCATCCTCACACTGGTCAACCTGATCCTCACAGTGACGCCAGCCGTGGCACCCACCCTGGGCAGCCTTATCCTGCTGTTGGGCAACTGGCACCACATGTTCGTGGTCATGGCCGGCTTTGGCCTTGCCATCCTTGCCCTGCTCGGCTGGGGCGCCCGCGAGACCCTGCCCGAGGACGCTCGCCAGCCCTTCCGGCCGCGCGTCATCTTCGGCAATTACCGGCAGCTCCTCACTTCGGCGGATTTCATGTTTCCGTCACTGCTCCTGGGGCTGACCTTTTCCGGCTTTCACGGCTTCACGGCGCTCCTGCCCTTCATCTTCATCGATGACATGGGCCTGACGCCATTCCAGTTTGCCATGGCCATGCTGGTGCAGACGGCCAGCTTCATCCTGGGCAACCTGATCGTCACGCATCTCTCGACGCGCATTTCCGGCGGGAGGCTGGTAACGATCGCGCTCATGCTGCTGGGCATCAGCGGCCTCGGTTTTGCCGCACTGCCGCATCTGTTCCCGACCTCGGTCATCGCCATCATGGGGCCGGTGGGCGTCTGGATGCTGGGCCTGGCCTTTATCAGCCCCAGCGCCACGGCCGCAGCCATGGCCGGGTTCGGCGCCATTGCCGGGGCGGCCGGCGCCCTGACCGGCTTTTTCCAGGTGGGCGGCGGTTTTGCCGGCTCGCTGACCGCGGGCACGTTCTTTCCCGATGCGCGCACGGCCCTGACCATCCAACTGCCGGCGGTCGCCGCGATCACCATTGGCGTCGCCCTTCTGGATCGCTGGCGGCGACGCTGAACGGGCCAAAAGAAAACGCCGCCCCGAGGTGGGACGGCGTTTTGATTTCTGGTGTTGCCAGAGCTAGGCTTAGCTCGGACGACCCGGAGCGGCAACGATGCCGCCTTCGCGCTGGGCGCGCTTGCGAGCCAGCTTGCGGGCGCGACGAACGGCCTCGGCCTTCTGGCGAGCCTTCTTCTCAGAGGGCTTCTCGTAGTAGTTGCGCAGCTTCAT
>CBFGPB010000430.1:0-1646 GCA_965650545.1 uncultured Devosia sp.
GGGTAGTCGCCACCAATCTGCATGCGGGACCTCCAGAGTTCGGGAGGCAGTTCGTACCAATGGCTTGCTCGGTTACGCCCGATCGGGCCGCATGGTTAGCTTTGCGTTACCCGCTTGCCCCGCCACGCTATCCAGCCGCTCCCGCAGCGCCAGCAATTCGAGCCGCAATGCCTCGGCCCCCTCCGCCGAAAGGCCCGTTCCCTTCCCCGCCGCAAGCGGAATGGAAGTGGCCTTGGCCTTGAGCGCCCTGCCCTCGGCAGTCAGCCGGATACGCACCTGCCGCTCGTCGTCCTCGTCACGCCGGCGCTCGACAAGGCCGCGAGCCTCGAGCCGTTTGATCAGCGGCGTGATCGTGCCGGAATCGAGAAACAGCTTGTCCCCCAGCGCTTTCACCGTGAGATCGTCCTTCTCCCAGAGCACCAGGAAAACCAGATACTGCGGATAGGTCAGGTCCAGCGCGTCGAGCCGCGGCTTGTAGAACCGCGTGAAGGCGTGCCCGGCTGAATAGACCGCAAAGCACAGCATCTGGTCGATTGTCGGCATCGGATTGTCGCTCATTCCGCACCTCGCTTCCTGTCACAAATCTAGCACACAAAATTCTATTGCGCACAATTTAATTGTGCACTATGTACTTGCCATCACCAGCAAGGAGCACCCTTCATGAGCATCAAGTCAGCCATCTACACCGCCCATGCCCACACCACTGGCGGCCGCACCGGCACCAGCAGGACCGACGACGGTCGGCTGGAAGTCACGCTCGACACCCCCAGGGCCATGGGTGGCAATGATGGTCCGGGTACCAATCCCGAGCAGCTCTTTGCCGTTGGCTATTCAGCCTGCTTCCTGGGCGCCCTCAAGGCCGTCGCCCGCGGCGAAAAGGTCAAGATCCCCGACGAAACCACCATCGACGCGGCCGTCTCCTTCGGTGAAAACGCCAAGGGCATCGGCTACAACATTGCCGTCGAGCTCAAGGCGACCATCCCCGGTCTGGAACTCGCGCAGGCGCAGGACCTGGTCCACAAGGCCCACCAGATCTGCCCCTATTCCAATGCGACGCGGGGCAATGTCGACGTGACCCTCACGGTCATCGACGCGGCCCTCGCCGCTGCCTGATCCATTTCGTTAACGATTGCCGTTCATCGGCCAGAAAGGGCGGCGAGGCTAGCGTCTCCACGCATACTGGAGCCTGCCATGCCCGCCGCCCTTGCCATTTCCGGTCTCGAAAAGGCCTTCGACCGGCCTGTGGTCAGGGGCGTGGACCTGACCATCCAGCCCGGCGAATTCTACGCCCTTCTCGGCCCCAACGGCGCCGGCAAGACCACGATCCTGCGCATGGTCGCGGGGCTGCTGAAGCCTGACGCCGGCACCATTTCCATCCTGGGGATTGACGCCCTCGCCGATCCGGTCGCCGCCAAGCGCCGCATGGCCTGGGTGTCCGACGAGCCCATGGTCTATGACCGCCTTACCCCGCTCGAATATCTCGATTTCGTCGCCGGCCTCTGGCAGGTCGATGCGGCTCGCGCTCGCCAGTCCGCTCACGATCTCATCTCTTGGCTCGGCCTCGCCCCCCATGCCAATGACCTCTGCGGCGGCTTTTCCAAAGGCATGCTGCAAAAGGTCGCCCTCGCCGGCGCCCTCGTGCACGA
>CBFGPB010000431.1:0-1642 GCA_965650545.1 uncultured Devosia sp.
TCCGAATAATCCTTGGAGCGCTGGTCGGTATTCTCGATCAAGAGCGAGATCGGCGTGCCGGTCGTGCGCGGGCCGTCGGTGCGTTCGTCCTCGAACACGCCGGACAGGATCTTCACCTCATCAGCCTCGCGGCGCTGCGTGGTGTATTTGGATTGCCCCGGCTTGCGACGGTCGAGGTCGCGCTGGATCATTTCGGGCGTCAGCGTCAGGCCCGGCGGGCAGCCATCGACCACGACGCCCAGCGCCGGCCCGTGGCTTTCGCCCCAGGTGGTGAAACGGAAAAGATGCCCGAACGTATTGAAAGACATGGCGCGGTCCCTTGGCTGGGAGCGTTCTAGGCAGGCTACGCCGTCAGGTCAATCGACGTGCGTGCTCCACGTGTTTTGGGCCTCGTGCAGTTCCATGCGCCCATTGACGAAATGCGCAATCACGCCCTGCGGCGGGTGCCAGTTCATCACGTGCTTGCGGGGCTTGCCTTCGACCAGGTGCCAGAGCACGCGCAACACGCCACCATGGGCGACGACCACCGCGTGGTGGGTCAGGGTCTCGGCAAAGTCGAGCAGGCGCCCCGCCACATCGTCGTAATTCTCGCCGTCCTGGGGGCGGAAATTCCAGTAGCTTTCGTCGCGCTCGCCCGGCGCCAGCGCCGCGTGCTCGCGGGCGATCTCCGCATGCAGCCGCCCTTCGAACTGGCCGAAGGATATCTCGATCAAGCGATGGTCGTGGATGACCGGCGGCAGTTCGATATCGAAGGCGGCACGCATGCGCTCCATGGTTTCGGCCGCGCGGCTCAGGGGCGAGGCAAACCAGTTGAGCGAGGCCGGATCGACGCCATCGCGTTCCAGCATCTGCCGGAGGAGCACGCCATTGGCATCGGCCTGCAACTGCCCGGTCCGGTTGAGCGGGATGTCGCGGCTGCCCTGATAGCGCTGCTCGCGATTCCAGTCGGTTTCACCGTGGCGCGCGAAGTAGAAGTCAGGCCAGTCAGGGGCAGTCATGGACATATCCGCGCCGGCAAGGCGCGGCCTTTGCAAATCTGGAGTCGTGTGCTTGCTTGTGGCACATGGTGGACCGGGCGCACAAGCGCAACGCCTTCATGGCTCATCTGTTTTGGAATTCACCCATGCCTCTGACCGCCGCCCAGACTGCCTCCGCTCTCGCCGACTTGCTGGGCAGCCAGAATGTCGTCAGCGACGCGACGAAAATGGGCGTATGGCTCAACGAGCCGCGCAAGCGCTTCCACCAACCGGCTATCGCCGTGGTCACCCCGCCCGACGTCGCTGCCGTGCAGGCGGTGCTGCGCTGGGCCAACGCAAACCGCGTCGGCGTGATTCCGCAGGGCGGCAATACGGGCCTCGTCGGCGCGCAGGTGCCGCTCTACGGCACCGAAGTTATCCTCAGCCTGCGAAAACTCGACCGCATCCGCGCGATCGACACCGCCGCCGGCGTCATGACTGCGGAGGCCGGGGTCATCCTCGAAAACGCGCACAAGGCCGCCGAGGCCGAGGGCGCCATGTTCCCGCTCTGGCTCGCGTCGCAGGGATCGGCCCGCATCGGCGGCGTACTTTCCTCCAATGCCGGCGGGGTCAACGTTCTTGCCTATGGCAATGCCCGCGAGCTCACCATGGGCGTCGAGGCAGTG
>CBFGPB010000432.1:0-1619 GCA_965650545.1 uncultured Devosia sp.
TCCGGCGTCCGCCTCTCATTCCTCTCCCCCTCGGGGAGAGGGTGGATCGGGCGAAGCCCGAGACGGGTGAGGGGGATTGCTTCCAGCGGCTCAGGCGCTATTGAACGACCATGCCCCGGCGCAAGAAAACCTTCTGGCGATACATTCGCATCCCACTCGGCATCCTTGCCGTGCTGCTGGCAATTCCATTGCTGCTGACGCCGCTCTATCTCATCGTCCAGCCGGTCTCGGTGCCGATGTTGACGCGGATGCTGACCGGTCAGGCAGTCACGCGGGAATGGCGCGCCATCGACGACATTTCCGATCGGCTCAAGGCGTCGATCATCTTGTCGGAAGACGGGCAGTTCTGCCGTCATTGGGGCGTCGATGTCGGTGCCCTCAAGGACGAGGTCGAAAATTACCTGGCCGGCCGCGAGGCGCGCGGGGCCTCGACCCTCACCATGCAGCTGGCGCGCAATCTTTTTCTCTGGAACGGGCAAAGCGCGGTCCGCAAGGCGCTCGAAGTGCCCCTGGCCTTCTATATCGACCTCGTCCTGCCCAAGCGGCGGATCATGGAAATCTACCTCAACATCGCCGAATGGGGGCCGGAGGGGGAGTTCGGCGTCGCGGCCGGGGCGCTCCGCGCCTTCGGGCGCGAGCCGCAGAACCTTGATTGGCAGACGGCGAGCCTGCTCGCCGTCACCCTGCCCAATCCCATCCTGCGCAATCCGGCCCGGCCCAGCGCCGGCCTGTTGCGGGTCGCGGGGGTCGTCGAGGACCGCGCCCGTCAATATGGCGAGCGGGCCAATTGCGTGGGTGCCAACGGGCAATTGGCGCTCTAGAAAGGATTGGACGGAAATCCAAGCAAGAATCCCCTAGCCAATCCTTTCGTTCTCCTCTATAGACCCCACCAATCCTGACAGAGACGTGTCTCTGGCCGCTTTCGGCGGCGCAACGATTTTGATTTTCGGAGTACCGACCATGGCAGTGCCAAAACGCAAGACCTCGCCGATGAAGCGCGGTTTCCGTCGCTCGGCCGACGCGATTGCCAACCCGACCTATGTCGAAGACAAGGATTCGGGCGAGCTGCGCCGTCCGCATCACGTTGATCTCAAGACCGGCATGTATCGCGGTCGCCAGATTCTCGCGGCAAAGAAGTAAGCCGAAAGGCGAGCGGGCGCTGATGCGCTTTATCTGATATTCGAGCGGCCGGCCCCCAAAAAGGGTCGGCCGTTTTGTTTTTCCCGCCGCCAAGTGAAGCGGCCAAACCGGAGCAGGGGCACTATGAGCACGCGCGTCGAATCGGACACCATGGGTCAGATCGAGGTTCCGAACGATAAGTATTACGGCGCGCAGACCGCCCGGAGCCTGATGAATTTCGATATCGGCGGGGAAAAGATGCCCACCGAAATCATCACCGCCTTCGGCATTCTCAAGAAGGCTGCGGCCCTGGCCAATCACAAGCTCGGCCTCATGGACGAAAAGACGCGTGACCTCGTGGTCGCCGCCGCCGACGAGGTGATTTCGGGCAAGCTCGCCGATCATTTCCCGCTGGTGGTCTGGCAGACCGGCTCGGGCACGCAGTCCAACATGAATGTCAACGAGGTCATCTCCAACCGCGCCATCGAAATGGCGGGCGG
>CBFGPB010000433.1:0-1603 GCA_965650545.1 uncultured Devosia sp.
GCATCCCATTTGTCGGGACGTTGCGTGCCGGTGGTGTAGATGATGGGGATGCCCTTGCCGCGACAGGTCTCGATGAGCTTTTGCAGTACCGGCATGGCTTCCCAGGCATATTCGCCGCAGGAGGTGCGCCATTTCTTGATGCTCTCGAGGATCGGCGTCGGCTTCTCGTCGCAGAAGGCGTAGTTGACGTCGATGATAAGCAGCGCCGGGCGCTTGCCCCAGTCTGCCAGTGAACCGAAACCGGAGGAGGCAAAGACCGCCTTGTCTTCCTCGCTCAGATACTTGTCCCAGATACGTTCGGTCATGGTCATAGGTCTCCCAGGTTGGTGTGAAGATGGATGCTCGTGTGGTCGGGTCGTCAGCAGGTGCCGTCCGCCGAGCAGGAAGACGGCACCGAAAGCGATGAGAAGCAGGGCGTTGATGAAAAGGCCGCCGTCGTAGCCGATGCTGGCGATGTCGACGATGGCGCCGATGGCCAGTGGACCGATCAGGTAGCCAAAGTCGCCGCCGAACCGCAGCAGACCCATGGCAGCGCCCTGCTGCCGGGCCGGTACGACATCCACGGCAAGGGCGCCAATCGCCGGCCCGCCAATGCCTGAAGCGAGGCCGATGGCGATCATGCCGGCGAACAGCATTGCGGGGCTCTGGGCCAGGGCGATCCCGGTCAGGGCGGCTGCGGTCGCCAGCAGCGAGAAGCAGATGATGGCGGCGCGCGGCAACCGGTCCACGATATAGGCGGCCACCGGCAGGGAGACCAGGTTGGCAACGGCCGACAGCGACATGGCGAGACCGAGCTGGTCAGGCCCGATGGCGTAGCGCTGATCCGCCAGGAGCGGGATCAGCTGCCATTGCCCGGCCGTGCGGGTCAGGAAGAAGCCGAAATTGGCGAGGAGGACGCAGAGGAAGGGCAGGATCAGCAGCAGACCCAGCATGCTGCGCGCGCCCGCATGGTGGGGTTCCTCAAGATGCGGCTTTCCATCCTTGAACAGCAGGATCGGCATCAGGCCCGACAGCAGGCCGATGACCGCGGCGACCCAGAACGGCCCGGAAAGGCCGAACAGATTGGCCGCCAGGCCACCGACACTGGGTCCGAAGGCCCCACCCACCAGGGTGGCCCCCTGGAACATCGACATGACCTTGCCGCGCGTGCGCCGATTGCTGTTCTGCGCCAGGTAGATCATGGCGGCGGTCATGAAGAGGCCCGACCCCACGCCCTGCAGAATGCGTCCGATCAGGAGGATCGTGTAGCCCGGCGCGACGGCGCCCATGACGGCACCCAGGGAGCAGAGCAAGAGGCCAATGCCGAGCAAGGGCCGGATCCCCACACGCGAGGCGAAGTGCCCGGCGGGCAGGTCCGCCATCAACCGACCCGCGGCAAAGACCGTGATCATCAGCCCGATCTGCCAATCGGGAACGGCAAAGCTCTGCGCATAAATGGCCATGACCGGCGTCAGCATGCCGAACAGCATCATGTGCCCGGCCACTGCCACCAGCGCGACGGGCAGATAGGGCATGGCCTTGAGCGTCTCTCGCCAGGTGGCGGGGGAAACCGGCAGGTCGCCGAAGAGCGCGTTCATGCCCTACTCCGCCGGCTCGGCCGGCT
>CBFGPB010000434.1:0-1591 GCA_965650545.1 uncultured Devosia sp.
ACGACCTGCTGCCCCCGATCCGCGGAGGCCTTTCGGTCGATGGCAAGCTCTATGCTGCGCCGTTTTACGGCGAGAGCTCCTTCATCATGTATCGCACCGACCTGATGGAAAAGGCCGGGCTGACCATGCCGGAAGCCCCGACCTGGGACTTCATCGGCGAAGCCGCGCGCGCCATGACCGACCGCGCCAATGACATCAACGGCATTTGCCTCCGCGGCAAGGCCGGCTGGGGCGAAAACATGGCCTTCCTCACCGCCATGTCCAACTCCTTTGGGGCCCGCTGGTTCGACGAAGACTGGAAGCCCCAGTTTGACCAGCCCGAATGGAAGGCAACGCTCGACACCTACCTTTCCCTGATGGCCGATGCCGGCCCTTCGGGTGCCTCGTCCAACGGCTTCAACGAAAACCTGACCCTCTTCCAGCAGGGCAAGTGCGGCATGTGGATTGACGCCACCGTCGCCGCTTCCTTCGTGACCAACCCGAATGACTCCACCGTCGCCGACAAGGTCGGCTTCGCCCTGGCCCCCGATACCGGCCTTGGCAAGCGCGGCAACTGGCTCTGGGCGTGGTCCCTGGCCATCCCGGCATCTTCGCAGAATTCCGAGGCCGCTGAACAGTTCATCGGCTGGGCCACGTCCAAGGCCTATCTTGAAATGGTGGCGGCCGAAGAAGGCTGGGCCAACGTGCCTCCGGGCACCCGCATCTCGCTCTACGAGAATCCGGACTACAAGGCTGCGGCGCCGTTTGCCGACATGACCCTCGGCTCCATCTACGCTGCGGACCCGACGCAACCGACCGTCAAGCCGGTGCCCTATGTCGGCGTGCAGTTCGTGGCCATTCCGGAATTTGCCGGCATCGCCACCAATGTGGGTCAGCTCTTCTCGGCGGCTCTCGCCGGTCAGATGTCGGCTGATGACGCCCTGGCGCAGGCCCAGGAAGCCACCACCCGCGACATGACCCGCGCCGGCTATATCAAATAGGCTCCTCCAGCCTCGGCGGCCGGCCTTCCTCGTCGGCCGCCTCTTTCTGCACAAGTGGATCGCTTGTCCTCCCTGGAACGCAGCATCCACACCGGAGCCGCCCGAACCATCTGTCCCCTCAGATCAACGGACGGCTCCGCCTTGCGGCCCTGATCCGATAGCCGATGAACCCTGGCTATCCGATGAGGACCGGCGAACCGGATCAAACCGGCACAGCGATGGCCCTGGGAGGTATGGATGGCAACCCGGCAGACACGCACGCTTGCGCGCACCATGATGGCACCGGCCGTCCTCGTGCTCTTCATCTGGATGATCGTGCCACTGGTCATGACCCTGTGGTTCTCATTCCAGAACTACAGCCTCATCAATCCGATGATGACCGGCTTTGCCGGTTGGGCGAACTACATCTACGTCATCGGCGATCCCAGCTTCACCCAGGCTCTGCTCAACACGCTCTTCCTGGTGGGCGGCGTGCTGCTCATCACCGTCATCGGCGGCACTTTCCTCGCGCTCCTGCTCGATCAGCCGATCTGGGGCCAGGGCATTCTGCGAATTCTCGTCATCTCGCCCTTCTTCGTCATGCCGCCGGTCGCGGCGCTGATCTGGAAGAA
>CBFGPB010000435.1:0-1583 GCA_965650545.1 uncultured Devosia sp.
GCCGGCAGGATTTCGAACACGCCCTGATTGGCCGTCTGGATATCGCCCACCTGCGCGCCGGATTCGGCGGCAAACTGGGCGGCGGTTTCCTTGGCGCGCTGGGTGGCTTCGGTCAGCATCTCGCTCTTGAGGTCATTGATGCCGGTAAAGACGAAGCTGGCCCCGGCGCTGTAGGCGTCGGACGAAAAGACCACGCCCTGGCGCAAGAGGTCGGCAACCGAGCGGCTGGCTTCGGCCAGGTCCTGCACCTTGTCGGAGGTCACCAGCAGATCTTCAGTCAGTACGAAGCGGTATTCGTCCGGGGTGGAGCCCGCATTGTAGCCGGCCGCACGATCCTCCACGAGCACGTTCTGCACCTGGATCTCCTCGGCGGCAAAGCCGCGTTCGGTCAGGAAGGCCACGACCGAAGCTTCCGAGCGTTCGAGGCTTGCCCGCGCCGCTTCGAGCGTCGCGCCCGTCGCCACGAAGCGAATAGGCCAAAAACCCAGATTGGCCTCGACTGCCCGTTCGCTGAGGCCCTTTACCGTCACCACGCGCAGCGGCTGGCGGCTTTCCACCAGCGACGTGCCGACAAACCAGCCGGCCAGCGCAATCCCCGCCGCAACGAAAAGTGCGGCGACAATACCCACCAATTTCATGTTAGGTCCCTCTCCATGTCCCCTACGGGGGAGTTGAGCGCCGCGATCTTGGCGCAACCAAGGCATAGAAGGAGCCGGCTGAATGGCCCATGAACACAGGATTTTTGGATTGGGCGTGGTGGGAGCGGGCATGGCGGCCAAGCCGCATGCGCTGGCGCTCAACGCGCTCCGCGACCGGATCGCGGTACGCGGCGTGTGGCGGCGCAACCGGGCCGAGTTGGACCAGTTCTGCGCACACTATGATTTTCCTGCGGCCGAGAGCTATGAGGCGCTGCTGGCCGATCCGGAAGTGGATGCCATCCTTGTCCTGACCCCGCCCAATGCGCGCGAGGAGATCGTTTCGGCAGCGGCCAAGGCGGGCAAGCATGTGCTGATGGAAAAGCCGGTGGAGCGCACGACGGCAGCAGCCGAGCGGATCGTTGCCAGTTGCGACGCCGCCGGAGTAACGCTCGGGATCATTTTCCAGCACCGCTTCCGTGCTGCCTCCATGGCCCTGGCGGAAAAGGTGCGGAGCGGCGAGCTTGGTGCTCTCTACGCCGTCCACCTCGTCGTGCCGTGGTGGCGGCCGCAACAGGGCTATTACGACAAGCCGGGCCGCGGGACCTTCGCGCAGGATGGCGGCGGTGTGCTCATCACCCAGGCCATCCACTCGCTCGACCTGATGCTGAGCCTGACCGGGCCGGTGAAAGCCGTCGCCGCCCTCGCCGCCACCACCGGGCTGCACCAGATGGAAACCGAGGATTTCGTCGCCGGCGGCCTCGAATTCGCCAATGGCGCGGTGGGCGGGTTGATGGCGACGACGGCCAATTTCCCGGGCAGCGCCGAGAGCCTGACCCTCAATTTCGACAAGGCCAGCGCCACGCTGACCGGCGGCAATCTGACGCTCAACTGGCATGAGGGGCGAACCGAAACCGTCGGTGAGGCCAGCAGTTCGGGCGGCGGCGC
>CBFGPB010000436.1:0-1548 GCA_965650545.1 uncultured Devosia sp.
GTTCTGATTCCATCAGAACGAGAAATGCTCTAACTTTGGGCACCAGCCAGACCGGACGCGCCTCGTGCCCCTGCCCGACGACCAACACCTCACCGTCATCGCCGAGACCTATCGCCTCCTCGGCGACCCCACGCGCCTCAAGGTCGTGCTGACCTGTCTCGATGGCCCGATCGCCGTTGGCGATATCGCCAAAGCGACCGGCGCCAGCCAGTCCCTGGTCAGCCACCACCTGCGCCTGCTCCGCGCCGCGCGCCTCGTCCGCGGCACCCGCCGCAACAAGCAGGTCTTCTACGAAGCGGCCGACGATCACATCGCCCGCATGCTGGCCGATATGCTGGCGCATGCCGCCGAGGAGCATGACTTGGCCGAAGACGAGACCCACGACTGACACGGAAGCGCGACGCCGCGCCGCCTCTCTCGGCCAGCAGGGCATCCTGTTCTCTTGACTTCATCATATGAATGTATATTCATACATAGAAATGAAGTCAGGAAGCGCCATGTCCCATCACGACCATGCCGGGCACGACCACGCGGAACCGGGTCACGCACACAATCACGCCGGGCATGGCCATGCAGGGCATGGCCACGATCACGCCGGCCACGACCACGCGCCCAAGGTCAGCCGCTCCAACGAACGCGCGGTGCTGATCGGCCTCTGCCTCACCGGCGGCTTCATGATGGCGGAAGTGGTGGGCGGCTACCTCTCCGGGTCACTGGCGCTGATCGCTGATGCCGGCCACATGCTGACGGACACCGTGGCGCTCTTTCTTGCCTGGCTCGGTTTCCGCCTCGGCAGCCGCCCCGCCGATACAAGGCGCAGTTTCGGCTATTCGCGCCTCGAAGTGCTGGCCGGTCTCGTCAATGCCGTGGCGCTCTTTGCGCTGGTCGGCTGGATTGCCTACGAGGCCATACAGCGCTTCTTCAACCCCGAGGAAGTCCTGGCCGGCCCAATGTTCGCGGTCGCGGTACTGGGCCTCGTGGTCAACTTGGTGGTCTTCCGCATTCTCTCGGGCGCCGATGCCGACCACGTCAATATTAAGGGGGCCATGCTGCATGTGCTGGGCGACCTGTTGGGTTCGGTCGGGGCGGTCGCCGCCGCGATTGTCATCTGGCTGACCGGCTGGATGCCTATCGATCCGATCCTGTCGGTGCTGGTGAGCCTGCTCATCCTGCGCAGCGCCTGGGCATTGCTCACGCGCACGCTTAATATCCTGATGGAGGGCGCGCCCGACGGGATCGAAGTAAAAGACCTGCAAGCCGACCTGCTCAAGACCGTGCGGGGTCTGGCCCAGGTCGGTCATCTCCATGTCTGGTCCCTGTCCTCCGGACAGGCCATGGCCACGCTCGAAATCGCCCTCGCGCCCGACGCCGACCCGGCAGCGGTCACATCGGCGGTCAAGCGGCGGCTCGCCGAGGCGCATGACATCGACCACGCCACCGTCGAGATCGACTGGACCGGCAATTGCGAGACATGCCCCGCAGGGACAATCGCCGCCTAGAGCGCTTTCAGCAAAAGTGGACACCACTTTTGCGGTTCGAAAGCGTGAC
>CBFGPB010000437.1:0-1545 GCA_965650545.1 uncultured Devosia sp.
TCGATCAGGTCCCAGCGGTTCTGCTGGGTGAGCAGGGCCCGCACATAGGCCATGTTGCTTTCCACCTGTTCGGGCGGCAGCTCGGCGGCATAGAGGGCGCGGGCTTCCTGAAAGCGCCCCTGCAGGCCCACGACCAGCGCCAGGTTCTGCCGCGTCTGGGTCGTTGCCCCACGCATCTGGACGGCCCGCCGCAGGTGGTTTTCAGCCAGGTCCAGCTCATTGGTCATGGCATAGGAGAGCCCGAGATTGGTCTCGATCGAAGCCTCGCCCGGGGCAGCCACGGCAGCCTGCTGGTAGATCTGGCGGGCTTCGCCATGCCGGCCCATCTGGTCGAGGGTCGCGCCCATGACGAGCAGGGCATTCCAGTCCGGCGCGTCGGGGCGGATGACATTGCGCAGCACCTGGAGGGACTGCTCGAACCGGCCTGCGGCAGTGAGCGCCTTGGCATAGGCCACCGAGATCGCCACGTCGTCCGGATAGGCCGCGATGGCCTGTTCCAGCGCGGCTGCCGCCTGTTGCGGCTGCCCGGCGGCCCGCAGGGCCGCTGCATAGTGGATGACCACAGTGCGGTCGCGCGGATTGGCGCGATAGCGCGCCGTCAGGTCCGCCAGGCTCGCCTGGCTCTGGGCCGTGCTCATGCCCGAATAGTCCGCCGCGCCCATCTGCCCGCGATTGGACGCGCAGGCGCTGAGCGCCAGCGCGGCCACGGCCGCCAGGAGCAGCGGGCGGAGGGTATGGGCGATCGGCTTGGGAAGGGACACGGCATGCTCCCGGCCGGTATGCCGGCCGCTGAAATCTTCTGGCCCAGCAATAGATCATTAACCCTAACACCGGGTTAAACCCCGTCGGCAGGGCGTTGCCCGGCGCTCTCGGGGCGGCTACTAGAAGGGGTATTTCAAAGGAGTTTTTCATGTCCGATGCGCCCGCCACACCGCTCCACCTGATCCCCGAAGGGGGGCTCGACGCGGCTGCGATCTCGGATACGCACAAGGCCTGGGCCCGCGCCAATGGCTTTTCGGGCCAACGCGGAAAGCTCCTGTCCCTGCCAGGCACCGATGGCGATCTGGCCGGAGTTCTGTTCGGCATCGGCAAACCCGCTGGTCGCTCCCCCTTCATCACCGGCCTTGCCGGGGCCGCGCTACAGGCCGGAACCTATAGCCTTGCCGGCGAGATCGGCGATGCCACCCTGGCCGCCATCGGCTTCCAGCTTGGTGCCTATCGGTTCGACCGCTATCGCGATACCCAGCCTGGCCCCATCCTGGCCCTGCCCGAGGGCGCCGATGCCGATGAGGTGGAGCGGCAGGTCGAGGCCGCCGTTCTGGCGCGCGATCTCATCAACACCCCTGCCAATGACCTGGGGCCCGATGCGCTGGAAACCGCTGTGCGCGACTTCGCCCGTCGCCACGGCATGAACGTCACGGTCACCATGGGCGATGATCTCCTCAGCGCCAACTTCCCCATGATCCACGCCGTCGGCCGCGCCAGCGCCCAGGCCCCGCGCCTCATTGACCTCAACTGGGGCGATGCCGCCCATCCCAAGGTGAC
>CBFGPB010000438.1:0-1544 GCA_965650545.1 uncultured Devosia sp.
TTTCCGGCGTGTCGCCCTGGGCGGCGTTTTCGTCGCTCATCTGGTCTTCTTTCCCATGTGGGTAAATCTTCTGTCCGCCATATCGGCCAAGCAGAACTCTAATTCAAGCCTTGCGGTTCGGTTGCCGTCATTTCCCGCGCTTGCGCGCCATCATCGAGGAAATGACATTGGCGGTATAATCCACCACCGGCACGATGCGCGCATAGTTGAGCCGCGTCGGGCCGATCACCCCCAATACACCCACGATCCGGTCATTGGCGTCCTTGTAGGGTGAAAGGATCACCGACGAGCCCGAGAGCGAAAACAGCTTGTTTTCCGAGCCGATGAAGATGCGCACCCCCTGCGCCCGTTCGGCATCGCCGAGCAGTTCGAGCAGGCCATCCTTGCTTTCCAGCTCGTCGAAAAGCTGGCGCATGCGGGCCAGTTCATCGCTGGCCATGGTGTCGTTGATGAGATTGGCGCGGCCCCGCACGATCACCGTAGGCGCGCTGCTGCCACCCGGCTCGCCCAGCGTCGCTATCCCGGCATCCACCAGCTTCTGCGTCAGTTCGTCGAGTTCGGCGCGCTGCTCGGCCCGGCGCTCATTGAGCACCTTTCGCGCTTCCGACAGCGTCCGCCCCACGACATAATTGGCGAGATAATTGCCCGCCTGCTGCAGGGCGCTGGCGGTATAGCCGGGCGGCAGGTCGAGAATGCGGTTTTCCACCTGCCCGTCCTCGCCGACGAGGATCGCCATGGCCCGCGTCGCGTCCAGCCGCACGAATTCAATATGCTTCAGAACCATGTCGGCCTTGGTGGCGATCACCACCCCGGCCCCCTGGCTCAGGCCCGAGAGCAGCGAGGAGGCTTCCGCCAGCACATCCTCGACCTGGGCGTGTCCGGCCGTGCCCTCGATATGCCGCGCGATCTGGCTGCGCTCGTTCTCGTTCACCGTGCCCACTTCGAGCATGGCATCGACGAAGAACCGCAAGCCCTGCTGGGTCGGCGCGCGTCCGGCCGAGGTATGGGGTGCCGCGATGAGTCCCAGGTCCTCGAGGTCGGCCATGACATTGCGGACCGAGGCCGGCGAGAGCTCCACCTGCAGGAGACGAGAGAGATCGCGCGAACCAACGGGAACGCCGGTATCGAGATAGCGCTCGACAAGGCGTCGGAAAATCTCCTGGCTGCGGGAATTGAGGACCGAGAGGAAGTCTTCGGACGGTCTGGTCATGGTGGTTTGATTAAACTCGTCGACTTTAACCCTGCTCCTTCATTTAGGCCCTTGTTCCCCATCCGCCAAGCGCCCGGCGCTTGTGAGCGGGGCCCGGGAGGGTTAAGAGGCGGTTAACGGCAACAAAGACTGGAATCACGATGCGGCCATCAGGACGGCAGCCAAGCGACATGCGGGCAGTCACACTCGAGCGCAATGTCGCCATGAAGGCCGAAGGCTCCTGCCTCGTCGCCTTCGGCAATACCAGGGTCCTCTGCACGGCATCAGTCGAAACCAGCGTGCCCGGCTGGCTGCGCGGCAAGGGCCAGGGCTGGGTCACCGCCGAATATGGCAT
>CBFGPB010000439.1:0-1544 GCA_965650545.1 uncultured Devosia sp.
GGGTGGGGTGACTTAGTGAACGGCCATCACACCGTGCCGCGTGCCTTGCGTACGGCCAGGACCCTGTCGATATCGGCCGCCGAATGCCGCTCATGAAGCTGCTCGTCTTCGGGCCCGCCCGCCGCATTGACGCAGCGCCCGCGCTTGACTGGCTCGCGCGCATCCACCTGCTTGGCCCAGCGGATGACGTTCTTGTAGGTCCCGACGTCGAGGAATTCGGCAGCATTATAGGCGCGTCCCAGCACGAGCCCGCCATACCAGGGGAAGATGGCCATGTCGGCAATGGTATAGTCGCTGCCCGATACGAATTCGTGCTCGGCCAATTGCCGGTCCAGCACATCGAGCTGGCGCTTGGTTTCCATCGCATAGCGGTTGATCGGATATTCCAGCTTTTCCGGCGCGTAGGCATAAAAGTGCCCGAAACCGCCGCCGACAAACGGCGCGCTGCCCATCTGCCAGAACAGCCAGTTCATGGTCTCGGCACGCTTGGCGACGTCCTTGCTCAGGAAAGCATCGAACTTGTCCGCCAGGTAAAGCATCATCGAAGCGCTCTCGAACAGCCGGATCGGTTCCTGCGGGCCATAGTCCATCATGGCCGGAATCTTGGAATTTGGGTTTATCGACACGAAGCCCGAGCCGAACTGGTCACCCTTGCCGATATTGATGAGGTAGGCGTCGTATTCCGCATCGTGCCCGGCCGCCAGCAGCTCTTCGAGCATGATGGTCACCTTCTGCCCATTCGGAGTCGCCAGCGAATAGAGCTGGATCGGATGCTCGCCCCGCGGCAATTCCTTGTCATGCGTCGGACCCGCAATCGGCCGGTTGGTACTGGCGAAGGCGCCCCCGTTTTCCTTGTCCCAGGTCCAGACTTTGGGCGGCACGTATTGATTCATTGCGAAGCTCTCTCGTGACAGAAACGGGTTGCCGACCGTTCATCGGCGTTTACCGATATAACCAAAGTTCATTGCAAACGTAACCCTCCCCGCAAGCAAACTTGCCAGTCACGCGGCGCAAGGCTACTGCTCGCCCATGACCTCCGCCCCCTTCGACATTTTCCTTGTCGCCACGCCCGGCCTCGAAGCCCCCTTGGCCGGCGAGGCCCTCGCCGCCGGCTTTTCCGACCCCAGGATCATCGATGGCGGCGTGACCTTTCCGGGCACCTGGCCCGATGTCTGGCGGGCCAATCTGGTGCTGCGCGGCGCCACGCGCATCCTGGCACGCGTAGCGTCCTTCCGTGCCATGCACCTCGCCCAGCTCGACAAGCGCGCCCGCAAACTGCCGTGGTCGGAAATCCTGCGCTCCGACATTCCCGTTCATGTCGAGGCCAGTTGCAAGCGCTCGCGCATCTATCACGCCGGCGCCGCCGCCCAGCGTGTTGCCACCGCCATCCGCGAAGAACTCGGCGCCCCGATCACCGAAGATGCCACCCTGCGCATCATGGTGCGCATCGAAGATGACCTCGTTACTATCAGCGTGGACACCACCGGCGAGTCCCTGCACAAGCGCGGCTTCAAGGAGGGCGTCGCCAAGGCCCCGATGCGCGA
>CBFGPB010000440.1:0-1543 GCA_965650545.1 uncultured Devosia sp.
GGCGCCTATGGCACGGCCATCGCGCTCAAGACCATGGGGCCGGGCTTCGAATCCATCCTGGTCGGCGGCGGCATCGGCATCGTGGCGGCCCTGGTGCTGGCCCTGCTGATCGGGCTCCTCTCCCTCAGGGTCAAGGCGATCTTCTTTGCCATGGTCACCCTCGCGGCGGCCTCGGTGATGATGGTGCTGGCCAGCCAGCTCTCCGATTTCACCGGCGGCGAGGATGGGATCACCTATTCCATCCCCAAGCTCTTCTCGCCCGCGACGGAACTCATCACCGATGCCGAAGGCAAGGCTGTGCGGATTTTCGATATCCCGCTCAACGGCAAGGTCGCGCTCTACTATTTCGTCTTCCTCACGGCCCTCGTCCTGTTCCTGGGCATGATGCGCATCGTCGCGTCGCCGCTGGGCTCGGTCTTGAAGGCCATCCGCGAAAACGAGATGCGCGCCGAGGCCATCGGCTATCGCGTGGTCTTTTATCGGACCACCATCTTCTGCATCGCCGCCGGTATTGCCGCCGCCGCCGGCATCCTGCGCGCCGTCTGGCTCAAATATACCGGGCCCGATGTCGTGCTCTCCTTCGACATCATGATCGACATCCTGCTCATGGTGGTGATCGGGGGCATGGGCACCATGCTCGGGGCCGTGATCGGCGTCGTGCTGATGACCCTGGCGCAATACTATCTCAAGGACCTGATGGCGCTGGGCGCCGAGGCGACCGCCAATGTTCCGGTCGTGCCCGACCTGCTCAATCCCGAGCGTTGGCTGCTCTGGCTGGGCCTCGGTTTCATTCTGCTCGTCTATTTCTTCCCCTCGGGCATCGTCGGGACCGTGCTGGGCCGGGGGGCGCCGAAATGACCGTTCCGCGCTCGACCTATCTCGATGCCGCCGGCTTCGAAATGCACGTGACCGAATGGGGTGAACCGTCCAACCCCGCCTTGATCATGTGGCATGGCCTCGCGCGCACTGGGCGCGATTTCGACGAGGCAGCTTCCGCCTTGTCGGACGACTTCTTCGTCCTCTGCCCCGATACGCTGGGCCGGGGCCAGTCAGCCTGGGCCCGGCGCGGCGCCGCCGACTATACCTTCACCACCTATGGCCAGATGACCGAGGCCATGCTGGACCACTATGGCATCGATCGCCTGGCCTGGATCGGCACCTCCATGGGCGGGCTCCTGGGCATTACCCTCGCTGCCGGACCGCTGCGCGAGCGCATCACCCACCTCGTCATCAACGATGTCGGCCCCGACATTCCCCAGGACAGCGCCCGCCGCATCGCCGACTATGTCGGCAACCCGCCCCTCTTCGACAGCGTGGCCGATTACGAGACCTGGCTGAGGCGCACCTATGCGCCCTTCGGCGCCAATACCGACGCCTTCTGGCGGCGCATGGCGGATACTTCCATGCGCCGCACCGACAGCGGCAAGGTCACGGTCCACTACGATCCAGCCATTGTCTCGCTGATGGGCGAGAACAAGGCCGATCTCGACGTCTGGGACGCCTATGACGCCGTCATCGCCCGCACGCTCTTGATCCGTGGCGA
>CBFGPB010000441.1:0-1542 GCA_965650545.1 uncultured Devosia sp.
GTCAGTTCCAGCACGCGGTTTGAGAGGGCGGCGAGGAAATGCCGGTCGTGGCTGACGAACAGCATCGTGCCTTCGAAATTGCTCAGCGCCTCGATCAGCATCTGCTTGGTCTGGATGTCGAGATGGTTGGTGGGCTCGTCCAGCACCAGGAAATTGGGCGGATCGAAGAGGATCAGCGCCATGGCGAGGCGCGCCTTTTCGCCGCCCGAGAGTACCCGGCACTTCTTGTCGATATCGTCGCCCGAAAAGCCGAAGCACCCCGCCAGCGCCCTGAGCGGCGCCTGACCGGCCTGCGGGAAACTCTGCTCAAGCATCTCAAAAATCGTCAGGTCGCCGTCGATGACATCCATGGCATGCTGGGCGAAGTAACCGAGCTTGACGCTCGGCCCTCGCGATACCGAACCGGCATCGGGTTCGGACGCGCCGGCAACCAGCTTGAGAAGCGTCGACTTGCCGGCGCCATTGACGCCCAGAATGCACCAGCGCTCGCGCCGCCGCACGTGGAAATCCAGCCCGTCATAGATGGAGCGGCTGCCATAGGCTTTCTTGACACCCTCGATGCGGACAATGTCCTCGCCCGAGCGCGGCGCCGGGCGGAATTCGAAGGCCACGACCTGCCGGCGCTTGGGCGGCTCGACGCGGTCGATCTTGTCGAGCTTCTTGACCCGGCTCTGCACCTGCGCGGCATGGCTGGCGCGTGCCTTGAAGCGCTCGATGAAGGCGATTTCCTTGGCCAGCATGGCCTGCTGCCGCTCGAACTGGGCCTGCTGGTTGCGGTCGGCAATCTCGCGCTGGCTCTGGTAGAAATCATAGTCGCCCGTGTAGCTGGTCAGCGTGCCGGCATCGATCTCGAGCACCTTGTTGACGATGCGGTTCATGAACTCGCGGTCGTGCGAGGTCATCAGCAGCGCGCCGGTGTAGCCCTTGAGGAAGTTTTCGAGCCAGATCAGGCTTTCGAGGTCGAGGTGGTTGCTCGGTTCGTCGAGCAGCAGCACGTCGGGCTTCATCAGAAGAATACGGGCCAGCGCCACGCGCATCTTCCAGCCCCCCGACAGCGCGCCCACATCGCCGTCCATCATCTCGGGCGAAAAGCCGAGTCCCGCCAACACCTCGCGGGCGCGGCCGTCGAGCGAATAGCCGTCCAGTTCCTGGAACCGGCCCTGCACCTCGCCATAGCGCTCGATGATGGCCTCCATCTGGTCGGCCTTGTCCGGGTCGGCCATGTCGGCTTCGAGCAGGGCCATTTCGGCCATCAACTCGCTGACCGGCCCGGCCCCGTTCATCACCTCGGCGACAACCGGCTTGCCTTCCATGTCGCCCACATCCTGGCTGAAATAGCCGATGGAAACGCCGCGATCGACCGAGACCTGGCCTTCGTCCGGCTTTTCTTCGCCGGTGATCATCCGGAACAGCGTCGTCTTGCCCGCGCCATTGGGGCCGACGAGCCCGATCTTCTCGCCCTTCTGCAGCGCGGCGGAGGCCTCGATGAAGACGATCTGCTTGCCGTTCTGCTTGGAAATGGATTCGAGACGGATCATGGGG
>CBFGPB010000442.1:0-1531 GCA_965650545.1 uncultured Devosia sp.
GCCATGCAGAGGCGCGAATTGGTGTCGATATTGGCAGCGCCGACAAAGCCCTTCATGAGCTTGTTGGCGACGTAATAGTCCTCGGTCAGCAACTGGCCCGAGCCATAGATGGCGACCGACTGCGGACCGTATTCGGCAATGGCGGCCTGGAAGCGGGACGCGACGAGGTCGAGGGCTTCATCCCAGCTGGCGCGCTCATCGTTGATTTCCGGGTGGAGCAGGCGCCCTTCGAGCGAGAGGGTTTCGCCCAAGGCTGAGCCCTTGGAGCAGAGCCGCCCAAAATTGGCCGGATGGTCCGGGTCGCCGGCAATCTTGACCGTCCCATCAGGCTGCGGCGTGGCGAGCACGCCGCAGCCGACACCGCAATAGGGACAGGTGGTGCGAACGGTCTTCTGCTCCACTGGGGCTTACTCCGCGGCCATCGCCATGAGCACGTCGGGGGCGATGTAGATGACACCGTCCTCGACCTTGACCGGATAGGTGCGCACCGAGCCTTCATCGGCACCCTGGGCCTCGCCGGTCTGAAGGTCGAAGACCCAATTGTGCAGGGGGCAGGTGACCGAGGTGCCGTGGACAATGCCCTCGGCCAGCGGGCCGCCCTTGTGCGGGCAGCGGTTATCGATGGCAAAGACCTGGTTTTCCGCGGTGCGGAAGACGGCAATCTTGCCGGTCGGGGTGTTGACGCAGCGGGCGCCGCGCACGGGGACGGCAGTCAGGCTACCGAGCTCAATCCATTCGGTCATGGCGATCACTCCGCTGCCATCGGAAGCCCGAATTCGGCCAGGGCGGCGAATTCGTGGGCGTCCTTGCCGTTGACGCGTTCTTCCCAGGGGTCGATCTGGGCAAACTGCTGCGAATAGACGAAGCGGTCGAAATAGTGCTTGCGCTTGACCTTGTCGTCGATGATGGCGGCCTTGATGCTGTCATTGCCGACACGCTTGGCCCACTTGTAGATGCGTTCGAGATAGTGCCCCTGCTCACGATAGAGCTGGGTGAGCGCGACGATGATCTCGAGCGCCTCGTCCTCGGTATCGGCATGGCCGATCACCTCGGTTCCCTTGATGTCGAGGCCGGCGGCCCCGGCGAAGTGGATGTCGTAGCCAGAATCCACGCAGATCACGCCGATATCCTTGCAGGTGGCTTCGGCGCAGTTGCGCGGGCAGCCGGAGACGGCCATCTTGAGTTTTGCAGGCGTCCAGGACCCCCACATGAACTTTTCGATGCGCACGCCCAGGCCGGTCGAATCCTGGGTACCGAAGCGGCACCAGTCCGAACCGACGCAGGTTTTCACCGTGCGAAGACCCTTCGCATAGGCGGCGCCCGAGACCATGCCAGCGGCATTGAGATCGGCCCAGACGCCGGGCAGGTCTTCCTTCTTGACGCCGAGGAGGTCGATGCGCTGGCCGCCGGTCACCTTGACGGTGGGGATGGCGAACTTGTCGGCCACGTCGGCAATGGCGCGCAATTCCTTGGGGTTGGTGAGGCCACCCCACATGCGCGGCACGACCGAATAGGTGCCGTCCTTCTGGAT
>CBFGPB010000443.1:0-1519 GCA_965650545.1 uncultured Devosia sp.
CGCATTGTCGGGCGCGATGGCCCCATGGCGCTCGATGCCTTCACGCGGGTCATCAACGTCAACCTCGTGGGCAGCTTCAACATGATGCGGCTCTGCGCCCATGCCATGTCCCTGGCGGAAGCCGACGCGCAGGGGCAACGCGGGGTGATCATCTCCACCGCCTCGGTCGCCGCTTTCGAGGGCCAGATCGGCCAGGCGGCCTATGCCGCCTCCAAGGGCGGGATCGTCTCGCTGACCCTGCCGGCGGCACGCGAATTTGCCCGCTTCGGCATTCGCGTCCTCGCCATCGCGCCGGGCCTGTTCCTGACCCCGCTGCTCGAAGGCCTGCCGCAGGAGACCCAGGACGGATTGGCTGCTGCCATCCCCAATCCGGCGCGTCTCGGCCGGCCGGACGAGTTCGCGGCCCTGGTCAAGGCCATGGTCGAGAATGACTATCTCAATGGCGAAGTGGTGCGGCTCGACGGCGCCCTCCGCATGCAGCCCAAATAGGAGCCGCCGATGTTCAGCAACACCACGCGGGTGGAAATCCAGTTCGGCGACTGCGACCCGGCGGGCATCGTCTATTATCCCAATTATTTCCGCTTCTTCGACAATGCCACCGCGGCCATGCTCTCGGCGGCCTTTGGCATGCACAAGCGCAACTGGCTCAAGCGTTTCGATATTGCCGGCATTCCCATGGTCGATACCGGCGCCCGCTTTATCCGCCCGTCGAGCTTCGGCGACGTGGTCGAGATCAAAAGCGAGATCACCGAACTGGGCCGCTCCAGCTTTGCGGTGAAGCACAGTCTATTGAAGGATGGCGAGCTTGCCATCGAAGCCCATGAAAAGCGCGTCTGGGTGGTGCGCGGCGAGGATGGTTCCATCCGCTCGGCGCCGCTGCCCGATGACGTCCGCAACCTGTTGAGCCAGCCCGCATGACCAGCCCCAAGGAAAAAGCCATGACAAGCGAGCAGGTGCTCACCATCACCGAAACGGGCGCCATCTGCCACCTGCAGCTCAACCGGCCCGACAAGCGCAACGCGCTCAACGACGACCTGATCGCCGCGCTCGATGCCTTTTTTGCATCCGTGCCGGCGGCCACGCGCGCCATCGTCATCTCCGGCAATGGCGGACATTTCTCGTCCGGCCTCGATCTCTCGCAACACGTGGCCCGCCAGCCACTCGAGGTCATGGCCCATTCACGCAACTGGCACCGGGTCATGGCGGTGATTGCCAATTCGACCGTTCCAGTGATCGCGGCCATGAATGGCGCGGTGATGGGCGGCGGCCTCGAACTGGCCGCCACCTGCCATGTGCGCGTTGCCGAGGAAACCGTGCGTTTCCAGATGCCCGAGGGTCTGCGCGGGATCTTTGTCGGCGGCGGCGGCTCGGTGCGCATTTCGCGCCTCATCGGGCCCGACCGCATGACCGAGATGATGCTGACCGGCCGCACCTATTCGGGCGTCGAGGGCGAACGGCTGGGGCTTGCCCATCATGTCGTGCCCGACGGTCAGGCGCTCGACAAGGCCTTCGAGCTGGC
>CBFGPB010000444.1:0-1513 GCA_965650545.1 uncultured Devosia sp.
TAAATCAGCCGTTCAACCAGACCGCGCCGCGTGGGCGCCAGCTTGCGGTCGGCACCGCCACTGGCCTCGTCCAGCGCGCCGATATCGCGAGCGCCCTCGCCGTCTCCGGCTGCTTCGAGCGCCTTGGCGGTGGTCGAAACCGCCCCCTCTGCCGGCATCATGCTGATCCTCCCGTGCCTACCGCGCGACCGATCCTCTACCGGTCCAGTTTGGTTATATTTCATAACCAAATGCGCGCAAGGACAAGGTCCGGCTTCGACCTCCTTCAGGCGCCGTTGCGCGCCGCGAGGTATTTGCCGGTCAGCGAGTCCTTCGCATTTGCCAGATCCGCCGGTACGCCCTCGAACTGCACACGCCCGCCATCGTGGCCCGCGCCGGGACCCATGTCGATGACCCAGTCGGCGCGGGCGATCACATCGAGATTATGCTCGATGACGATGACGGTCGATCCGGCATCCACCAGCCGGTCGAAGAGGCCGATCAGCGTATCCACATCGTTCATGTGAAGGCCCGTCGTGGGTTCGTCGAGCACATAGATATTGCCCTCCTTGCCCAGTTCGGCGGCCAGTTTCAGGCGCTGCCGCTCCCCACCGGACAGGGTCGAGAGCGGCTGGCCCAAGGTGAGATAGCCCAGGCCCACATCAACGAGGCCGCGCACAATCCTGGCCAGCGCCGGTTCGGTAAAGTAGCCGGCCGCCTCCTCGATGCTCATCTCATAGACATCGGCAATGGACTTGCCGCGCAACTGGTGCGCCAGCACTTCGGGCAGGAAGCGCTTGCCCTCGCAGGTCTCGCAGGTGGTGACCATGGGATCGAGATGAGCGAGATCGGTATAGATGACACCCAGCCCGTTGCAGTCCGGACAGGCGCCCTTGGAATTGGCTGAAAAGAGCGAGGCGTCGACGCCATTGGCCTTGGCGAAAGCCTTGCGCACGCCATCGAGCAGGCCGGTATAGGTCGCCGTGTTGGACCGGCGTGACCCGCGGGCCAGATTCTGGTCGATGATGATGGTTTCGGGATAGGCAGTGGGCAGGCAGCCCTGGATGAGACTGGACTTGCCCGAACCGGCGACGCCGCTGACCACGGTGAGCACGCCGAGGGGAATGGCGACGGACACGTCCTGCAAGTTGTTGACCTTGCCGTGCTCGATGCGGAGCGGATCGCCAGAAGGCTTGCGCACCATGTCCTTGATGGGCTGGTGCTTTTTCATGTGGTTGCCGGTCAGTGTGCCGGAGGTCAGCAGCCCGGCATAGTCGCCCTGATAGACCACCTGCCCACCCTTTGACCCCGCCATCGGACCCATGTCGACGACATGGTCGGCAATGGCGATCATGTCCGGCTTGTGCTCGACCACGAGCACGGTATTGCCCTTGTCGCGGAGCTGGGTCATCAGCGTCGCGAGGCGCCCCACATCATGCGGATGCAGGCCCACGGAAGGCTCATCGAAGACATAGGTGATGTCGGTGAGCGACGAGCCCAGATGCCGCACCATCTTCACCCGCTGGCTTTCGCC